>JBAQGU010000472.1:0-10519 GCA_049287975.1 Roseiarcus sp. | reverse complement strand
CCAAACCTCAACCCAACCTAAACCCAACCAAGAGAGATGAACATGAACGCCTTCAAGAAAACCTTCGTCGCGATCGCCGCCCTCGCCACGCTCGGCGCAACCGGCCTCGCTTCCACCCAGGCCTCCGCCAATGGCTATGGTCACGGCTCGTATGGCGGGTATGGCTACAATAGCTACTCCTCGTACGGCTCCGGCTATGGCTATGGCCAACCCTCGTACGGCTACGGCTACGGCTACGGCCATCCCTCGTATAGCTACGGCTACGGCTATGGCTACGGCCACCGCTCCTGGTAACGGCCGATTTCCCGGCTTCGCCTCGACCGACATTTGAGATCGGCAACCAAACCTCAACCCAACCTCAGGAGATGAAATGTTCAAGAACACCCTGGTCGCGATCGCCGCCGTCGCCACGCTCGGCGCAACCGCCCTCGCCTCTACACACGCGTCCGCATGCGAATACGGCTACGGCGACGGCTCCTATGGCGGGTATGGCTATGGCTACAATAGCTATCCCTCATACAGCTACGACGTCTATAGCCAACCCGTCTATAGCCTGCCCTCCTACGGCTACGACGTCTATAGCCAACCCATCTATAGCCAGCCCGTCTATAGCCTACCCTCGTACGACTACGGCTACTGACGGCCGAATACCCGACTTCCGGTCACTCTCGCCGTTGATCGACAACCAAACACCCGAACATGAACGCCTTCAAGAAGACCCTCGTCGCGATCGCCGCCGCCGCCACGCTCGGCGCAACCGGCCTCACCTCGACCCAGGCCTCCGCTAATAGCTACGGCTATGGTACGGCTCGTATGGCGGGTACGGCGGGTATGGCTACAATAGCTATCCCTCGTACGGCTACGGTTATGGCTACAGCCGTCCCTCGTACGGCTACGGCTACGATTACGGCCACCGCAGTTACGGCTACGGCTACGGCTACCGCTCTTGGTAACGGTGGATTTCGCGGCTTCCCAACGACCGGCGCGATTTTCATCGCGCCGGGTCGTTGTCGTTCAACACCGCGGGCGAGGGCGGCGACCCCTCTCGCTCAGCATTCGAGCAAGCCTTTGATGAGAAACATCTCGGCTTCGTGGATGCAGCCGAATTGACCCCCAGGCGGCGTCGGACTGCGACGCCGGGCGCCAGGTAATAAGGGTGACCACGGCCTGGTCCGGTCCCAATCCTGGGACGCCTGTCCCGACCCGATTCCCCAGCCCTACTTGCTGGGAAGAACAGGCGCAAGACAGGTTATTCGCTCGCGGCGTGGCGCCGCTGAGAACGCGGTCGCCGACCGCGTGGGCCCCGCTTGGTTGCTGCGCGGAAAACAGGCGCTACGATGGCCGCACCCAGGAAGCGCGATTACTTTTCGCGTACCTCGGGAGAGTTGATCTCTTGCGCGGCGCGGATTCCCGGGCGTTGGGGCAAATATGTGCCGACCATATTCAGCCGACGACGACGCGGTATCTCGAGATGTTGCCCAGACGTTGCAGAAGGAAGGAGGCGCGGCGAGTTGAGAGGCGAGATTCGTGAACAGTCGTCATATGACCAGCTTCCACGTTCATCAGAGCGCGTTCCATAATTTGCGAACCAGGTCGCGCATCAGCAGAGCCTCCTGCCAGCGATCGGTCGTGTCGTTGCCGTCGCGGCCGGTGATAGCATAGGGCTTCGGGCCGAGCTCGCACACGAATGACAGGGTGTCGTCGGCTTTCGCCCGCCGGCGCCAGCTCTTGAATCCGTACTCCCACCACTCCAGAAAGATTTCGAGCCACATCTTGTGATGCGGAAAACTGATCTCGATCTGCACCTGCTCGCGGCTGGCGACGCGGCCGTGAAACGCCCAGCAGTTATCGATCACGCGGTGCATGTAGGCGTGATTTTCCTCGGATATCGGCGTGGCGAACTCGCGTCCCACCAAGAAGTGCGAGAGATCGCCCAACAACTTTAGATCCGGAAAACGATCGAGCAAGTCTAGAGTGAAGTAGAGGTCGGTAGTCATGCGGTCCCGGTGCGTCTCGAAATAGACCGGAAAATCGACTTGCTCGGCCAGACGGAGCCACCCTTCGATGAGCGGCACGCAGTCGGCGATGTGGCGCGGCCGAACATCGGCTTGGATGTCGAGATGATGGACGCCGACTTGCGTGCACAGCTCGAGCGCAGGTTTGAGTTCGTCGATGGTGCGCGGGAAGCATTGGCCTTCCAAGACCTTGCCGTGGGGCTTGATTAGCGCTGCAATGCGTCGAACTGCGTCGGCGTCCGTGAAGCTCGCCGAAATACCGTCATAGCCCGCGCCCAGGATCATTTCGACATTTTGTTCCAGGGTGCGTTCGGCGCCATCGGCTTGGCGCCGTTCCATCGCCCAGATCGATTGAAGAACAAGCAGCCTTTGCATTCTCAATCTCAAGCTCCTTTTTGTCGGTACAGCACGAGCGCGCTATTGCGACCGCCGGTTACTCACCATCGGTCTCGTGGGGAGGGGGTCGCGCCACAACGCCCGTTTCAAAGATAGCCGTTTTTTCTGAAGGGGAGCCGATTGGAACCGGGCGACCGCCACCGCCTCGGTTTGGCTCACGCCGGCGTGCATTCCGGCGCCAACACGGCGCGGCCCACGAAGCGCCCGGCGCGCAAATCGTTCAGCGCCCTGTCGGCATCGTGCAATGTGCAACGGGTGATCGGCAGCGGCGTCACCTTGCCGGCCCGCACCAGATCGACCAGCTCCCGCAGTTGCCGGAGATTGCCGACATAGCTGCCGACAATCGATACCCCCTTCATGGGGATCAGCGGCAGCGACCAGGGGGCGCTGCCGCCATAGAGACCGACAATCACCAGCTTGCCGCCTTTGCCCAGCGCATCGAAGCCGAGCGCCGTCGTCTCGCTGCTGCCGACGAAGTCGATCACCGCGATGGCGGGCCCGCCATTCGCCGCCGTCAGTTGCGACAGCGCATCGGACGCGCGCGGATCGATTGTGGCCAAGGCGCCGTTCTTTCTCGCGGCCTCGCGCTTCAAAGTGTCGACGTCGAGGACGACGGCGCCCCTGCCGCCGATCGCTTTCAATATCTCGACGCAGATGAGCCCGAGCCCGCCGGCGCCGAAGATCACGAGCGCCGTGTCCTTCAGCGCCTCGCCGACCTTCTGGAGCCCGCTGAAGGCGGTAAGGCCCGAGCAGGCGAACGGCGCCATTCTCAACGGATCCAAACCTTCGATGTCGACGAGATATTTTGGATGCGGCGCCAGGATTTGATCCGCGTATCCGCCATTGCGATGTATCCCTAAGAAGTTGGGCGTGGCGCACAGGTTCTCGTCGCCGCGGAGGCATACCGCGCATCGGCCGCAGCCGATCCAGGGATAGACCAGATAGGTTTTGCCAATGGTGACGCCGCTGGCATCGGGTCCGGTCGCCAGGACCCGGCCAGCGGTTTCGTGGCCCATCGTCAAAGGCAGCGCTATCCCGCGGTCCTTCAGCGACAACCGTTTGCCATGGCCGAGATCGTATCCGCCTTCCCAGATATGCAGATCGCTGTGACAGACGCCGGCGGCGACAACCTCCAGCAGCACCTCGGCGCCCCCGGGCGTCGCGGTCGGCGTCACGGCTTCCACGAGCGGAGCCCCGAACGCTGCGACTTGATAACACTTCATGGCGTTCTCCTCGTTCGCGGCGCGGTTTCATCCGACGCTCGCTGTTTCACGGCGTTGACACGACGCACGCGAATAATGACGCGTTGGCCATTTGTCATTCATTGTCGGACTTTGGCAAGGCGGAAGCGCCACGCCGCTTCGCTGACGTTGCCATAAGCTCGCGAGCGATCGAATGAGCCGTCTGATGCGCTTCGAGAAATCAGCCCGGTTCGCATGGCGAGCATCCGCTTCGCCGGCGCTTCCCATCCCGGCACTCGCCCTTCGCGCGCGAGCGTGCGAGCATGCCCGACCCCCTGACAGCGATTCGCCCGTGCAGACCCTCTATCCCATCGCAGCACTCCTCCTTTCCGTGTTTCTACTCATCGCGGGAAACAGCCTCATCGGCGTCGTCGCGCCAGTGCGGGCGGATCTGGCCGGATTCGGCGATCTGACGATTGGCCTGTTGGGTTCGGCGTATTTTGCGGGAATGCTGCTCGGCACGCTGAAAACACCCGTTATTGTTCGCCGGGTCGGCCACATCAGGGCCTTCACGGCCTTCGTGGCGATCGCGATCGTGGCGATCGACATCATGCCGGTCTGGGCGGCGCCAGGGACCTGGCTCGTTTCGCGCGCGCTGCTCGGCTTCGCGTTCTCGGGAATCTACGCGGTCATCGAATCCTGGATCCACGCCAAGGCGAGCAATACCAATCGCGGCGCGCTCTACGGCGTCTATCAAATCGTCAATTTCGTCGCCTCGGCGAGTGGTCAGTTGCTGCTGCGCGGGCTCGACCCCAACGCTTTCGTTCCGTTCACGATCGGCGCATCCTTGTTTGCGCTCGGCATAGTCCCGCTCGCGATGACCCGCGCCGATGCGCCCGAGGCGCCGCGCAGCGTGACCCTGCGGCTGTCGCGGCTCCTTGATCTCTCCCCGATTTCGGTCGCTGCGGCGTTGGCGGCCGGCGCTGCCAACGGCGCGGCTTTCGCGCTCGCCCCGATCTACGCGCTGGGCATCGGCGTCAAACCCTCCGCGGTGCCGCTGTTCACAGTCGCCATCGTGTTCGGCTCGGCGGTGGGCGTCTATCCCGCGGGCTGGCTCTCGGATCGCATCGACCGGCGGGTTATAATGGCTTTGGTGATGACGGCCGGCGCTGCGTTCGAGGTCGCGCTGGCGAGCCTCGAGCCGGTTGGCGTTCCGCTCGCCGCGCTCGGCTTTTGCGTCGGTTTGGCTACGTATACGCTCTATACGCTCGCCGTTTCGCTCGCCAACGATCGGGCCAAGACGGCCGAGATGGTGCTCGTTTCCGCCGGATTGCTGTTCGTCTATTGCCTGGGGGCGATCACGGCGCCGCCGTTGGCTTCCCTGGCGATGCGCGCGTTCGGCCCCTCGGCTCTCTTCGCCCAGAACGCGATCGTCCATGGCGCGTTGGCCGGCCTCGCGCTCTGGAGCCTCGCCGTCGACGCGCGATCGATCGGGAGGGGCCGTTGGCTCACTCCTTGGCGACCGTGATGTCGGGCGCCAAAGGGTTCTTCATGCCGATGACGTGATAGCCCGAATCGACATGGAGGATTTCGCCGGTGACGCCGCGCGACATCGGCGACAGCAGATAGACGGCGCTGTCGCCCACCTCCTCGATGGTAACCGTGCGCCGCAGCGGCGAATTGTACTCGTTCCAGCGCAGAATATAGCGCAAGTTGTCAATCCCGGAGGCGGCGAGCGTCTTGATCGGCCCGGCCGATATCGCGTTCACGCGGATCGCCTTTTCGCCGAGATCCGCGGCGAGGTAGCGCACGCTCGCTTCCAGCGCGGCTTTCGCGACGCCCATGACATTATAATGCGGCACCCACTTTTCTGCGCCATAATAGGTGAGCGTCAGCAACGAGCCCCCTTTCGGCATCAGCTTCTCGGCCCGCTGTGCGATCGCCGTGAAGGAATAGCAGGAGATCGCCAGCGACATGTTGAAATTGGTTTCGGTCGTATCGACATAGCGCCCCGTCAACTGATCCTTGTCGGCGAAAGCGATGCAGTGGACGACAAAATCGATCTCGCCCCACAGCTTCTCCGCCTCGGCGAACACGGCGTCGATCGTCGCGCCGACGGTCACGTCGCAGTGTCCGAGCACGTGGGCGCCGACCTCTCGCGCCAGCGGCCGAACGCGCTTCTCCAGGGCCTCGCCCTGGTATGTCATTCCTATCTCGGCGCCGGCGGCGTGGGCGGCCTTGGCGATGCCCCAGGCGATCGAGCGATTGTTGGCCACGCCCATGACCAGGCCCTTCAGGCCGCGCATCACGCCCGTCTCGCTCGCCCCGTTCATGCCGTCTCCCGTCATCCCTGGTCTCGCCGTCACGTCCGATCGGCCCGCGGCGCGCGGCTGGGGAGTCCTCCCATAGCCTCGGCTTCGAGCCATGGGAAGGCTCGCTGCGCGTTCAAATCGTAACAAAATATGTTGAGGCGCTCATAATCCGCTTGGAGCGCCGCGGAGTTCGGAATAGAGTTGTCAACGAAAATTAACCCTTTTTGGGTCCTATCGACGTGGCCGCGTTTAGAGACTGGTCTGACGAGACGGGAAGCTTGCGGCGTTTTGGGCTTGCCCTTACGCGCGACGAACGTTTCGTGCTCGACGACGCCACCGCCAACCGACTCGTGGACAAACTCATTCGGCAGACTTCCGTCGCCGCAATCGGGGAGGAGCGTGTCTCCTACACCGGCCGCGCCCGCGCATTCGCCCGGTTCATCCAGCTCTATCGACGCTATGTCCGCCGCATGGCGCTCGAGGACATGGATGGAAACTGGGTCGAAACGCCTCCGGCGACCGGGCGAGGCGGCCCCGCCGCGGCCAACGGCGTTCGCGCCCTGCCTCTGGAACTACGCGAGGCGCTGCTGCTGGTCGCGCTCGCCGGATTTTCACACCGCGAGGCCGCCGAAGCGCTCGATATTCCGTTGACGCGGTTCTATGAGCGGCTCGATCGCGCGCGCGAACGGCTGGCGCTGCATCTGTGCCCCGGCGTCGAGAACGAACGCGACTCGGCGTGGCGCGGCGCGCCGTATCTGCGGGTCATCAAGTGACGGAGCGGTTCGCATCTATGGATGCGCACGCCTATGTCGACGAGTGCCTGAGCCGGGAAGACCGAATCGCGTTCGAGGCCAGGCTTCGCGACGATCCGGAATTGCGACGGCAGGTCGATTTGTGGCAGGCGCAAAACGACGCGATTCGCGCCGCCTTTCGCGCTCCGCCTCGCGCTCGGGGGCCGCTTTCGCTCGGTCGGCCTTTCCATGAAAACGTGTCGCCGTCGGCGATCGATTCGCGGCGCGCGGGGGCTGCCGCGACATCGAGCGATGCGCCCGCCCCTCCCCCGCGAACCTCGCTGGCGAACGTGCGGCGAATCGCGCCTCGACCAACCCTGGCGCGCCGGATCTGGGCGCGGACGCTGCGGTCGGCTTTGATCTTGTCGCTGTCGTCGGTTTTGCTGGCGCTCAGCCCCGCGGGCGGCCCGCCGGACGAGCGCGGCCCGCTCATCGGTGCGGGGCTTGCCGCGTTTCGTGCATTCGGCGCCGATTCCAGCGTCGCACTCGACATTCCCACGAACGACGGTCGCGTTTTGGCCAGGCAGCTCTCGCCGAGATTTGTCGCGCGGGCGGCGGCGGCGAACTTCGATGTCGCGGGATGGACGCTCATTGGCGCGCGCTTCGTTCCAGGAACGGCGTCGGTCGCCGCGTTCGTGCTCTGGGAGAATCGCGATCGCGCGCGTCTGGGGTTGCTGATCGAACCGCTCGACGCCCCCCTGAGTTCGACGCCGCGAGATCGCGATTTCGGCGGCGTCGCCATCTCGGCTTGGACCGAGGGCGGGAAAGGTTTCGCGGCGGTCGGCCCGGACATGAAAGCGGTCGTGGCGCTGATTGGCATCGGCGGCCCTTATCCGGCAAGCTTTTCTCCTGCAACCTCTTTCGCAGCCCGCTGAGCTGAGCCCGGATTTCGCGTTGACTTGCGGGCGTGTGGAGCGCAAGTGACTATTTCAGTTCTGCATCGAACGATTCCAGAGCGTTAGGTGCCTTTTTCTGGCAACTTTCAACTTTGCCATTCTTGCGGCTCGTCAATTGGAGTCGCGCACGGTCACAGCACGCCCATGTACCACATCTTGTGGGTTCGAGGTTTCCGAGCCCCTACCATTTCCGGGCGCGGATTCAATCTTTTCAAGCCGTTGCGGCGCCATTTGCGGGCGACTCCTCGTGAGCCCGGGGACCTTCGCCGCCCCTGCGAGGAATAGTACCAATGAAAATATGTAAATAGGCAAGCGTATCGCGCCAGTTCGCGATGGGCGCCGCGGCATTGCGGGAGGGGGGCAAAGATGGCGAAATAAAGGCGCGTCCAAGCTTTTTCTCCAAGCTTTTCCAAATCACGCCTGTTTTCCTCCAAGCTTTTCCAAAGAAAGCTTTGGTGGTTTTGTGTGATTTCAGGGGGTTGCAAGGGTCTCAAACCAAAAGAGTCCTTTCCAAATTTTTTCCGCGACATCGGCCTCCTTTCGACCGCGTTCTTGGCGTAATCGCGCCACATTCCACAGGTTCGCGAAGCGTGGGCGCGAGCGCAATTTGCGTTGCTGGAGAGCGCGGGAGAGTTCATGGGCGTAAGAGCAGTTCCGGACTGGGCGAAGTTCGAACTTAGCATTGATTTCGATTACGGGAAAGAAAATGTCGCTCAGCTCGCGTGCGAAGGCGTCGCGAGGCGACGGCGTCTACAGCAGCGCCAGGACTTTTGCCCCACTACGCTTTGCAACTTTCCATCTCCAGATTTGCTTCTCGCAAGACTTGTCGTAAATCTCAGTTTATTTCAATGCGTTATGTGGCTTACGAACCGCGAACCGCAACTTTCGAAACTCCTGCCCTCCGAACTTGGCTCGAGGAAGGCCGCGCTCCCAACCAGGATCGAAAGATCCGGAAAGCACTCAGAAGACACGATAGCACAGGTGTGGTTTCCAGAAAGAAAAATCGATATAAAAATCTACGCTGCCCGCCGCGGACGAATCGCGCCGGAGGCGCCCCGTCCTGAGGCGTTGCCTTAGTCTGGGCCGCTTCGAGCTGCTTTCCGCGATAGCCCATCCCGGCCGATTTGGACCCTGGTGACACGACTGTTGGGTCTAGCCCCATATGATAATAACCTTTATCATATACATTCTATCGGAGTGTAATAGTCATCAGGAGAACGACAACCCTCATTGACACAGGACTACCAGTCCTATATGGTAGAGGAATGACAAACCTCGAATTCAACCAACACCTCGAAGCCTTGAGCCTCAAGCAGACCGACGCCGCGATTTTGCTTCGGGTTACCCCGCGCGCGGTTCGTCGTTGGCAGAACGGCGAACAAGTGATCCCCGGTACGGCGGCCGAGCTGGTCAAGGTGTGGCGTCAACTGGACGCGGCGAAGATACCGTGGGGGGCCGATCTCGAATCGATCTGGTACGGCGACGACGATCAAATTCGTCGACATCAGGACCATGACCAAGCTTTGGCAGCGTTGTTGCGGAGAGTTGAAGATCGCGGCGGCTCGGCGTCTCCGTGGCGCGTGAACCTCAAGGAACACAGCGCTGCGCTCGGGCCTCTGGTCGTGCACTTCTACAGACTCCAAAGCGGCAGCTTCAGCTTGGCGAACTATCGGCGCGGCGATCGAGAGCCGAACACGCGTCGCGATCAGCCTCTTATTGAAGATGCAGTCGTCGCATTCGCGGCAGCGGTGGGCAAGGCTCGGGCCGAGCGACCGAACGAAAACTGGGATGAGTGAATCAAGCTGTTGAACCAAACGAAGTACGAAGTTTCCCGAGCAAACCACCGTTATAGGAGTATCGCATGATAGAGCCGACTGACCCCCAAAAACTCCGCGTCACGGAGCTTGAAAAGGAAAAGGCTCGGATCGAATCCGAGATGAGCGTTGTGCAGCCAACAAGCCGGTTGTCGGCGCTCAATAATCAGCTTCGAGCCATTATTGATGAAATCAAAAAGCTCGAAAAGCTCGAATGAACCAGCTCGCGCCCGTCACTGCCTCATACGCTCCGGCCGTCGTCGCCGCATCCGGCCCCCGTGCTTCCTATCGCTTCCTCGAATTCTTCACCGCCAAGATTCGCAACGCGCACACGCGCCGCGCCTACACGCGCGCGGCCCTGGAGTTTTTCGACTGGTTGGCGGCGAAGAACGTGACGCAACTTGGCGACATCGAGAGCATTCACGTCGCGACCTACATCGAGGAATTGTCCCGCGCCCGATCCGCGCCGACCGCGAAGCTGCGCCTCGCGGCGTTGCGTCACCTGTTCGATTGGATGGTGATAGGCCAGATCATGCCGACCAATCCGGCCGCCGCCGTGCGCGGGCCGCTCCACATCGTGCGGCGCGGCAAGACGCCGGTGCTCGATCCGGCCGAGGCGCGGCAGCTCATCGATGCGATTGACGCGACGACGATCATCGGCTTGCGCGACCGCGCGTTGATTGGCCTCATGGTCTATTCCTTCGCGCGCATCGGCGCGGCGCTCGGAATGCGCGTTGAAGACGTATTCTATGAGAAGCGCCGGCTATGGGTTCGCCTGCACGAGAAGGGCGGCAAGCAACACGCCATACCGTGCCATCACAACCTCGAAACCTACCTCCGCGAATATATCGACGGCGCGGGGCTCGCGAGCGATCCGAAGGCGCTGTTGTTCCAGACCTACAGCCGCACGACCGGGCAGCTCACCGGCGATCCCCTGCCGCAGGCGAACTCTTACATGATGATTCAGCGGCGCTCGAAATCCGGCGAGATCGCGACGAAGATTTGCAATCACACTTTTCGGACAACGAGCCTCACCGCCTACCTGAAAAACGGCGGGACGCTTGAGAATGCCGCGCTCATGGCGAACCATGCCAGCACCCGCACGACGCAGCTT
>JBAQGU010000471.1:0-6187 GCA_049287975.1 Roseiarcus sp. | reverse complement strand
CCAGGTGTTTACCGAGGTCCTCGCGCGCGCCCTGAAGGCCAAGGGGTGGGACGTGGAGGTGACCAACGCCGGCGTTTCGGGTGAAACGACCGAGGACGGTCTCGCGCGCTACGACTGGAGCGTGCCTGCGGGGACCGACGCGCTGCTGGTCGAACTCGGCGCCAACGACATGCTGCGCGGTCGGCCGCCGGCGTCCGCCGAGGCGGCGCTCGGGGAGATCTTGGAGCGGGCGAAGAAGGCGCATCTGGCGACCCTGCTGCTGGGCATGCGCGCGGCGCCCAATCTCGGCGCGGATTATCAAAAGCAATTCGACGCCATCTACCCGGGGCTCGCCGCGCGCTACGGAGTCCCTCTCTATCCGTTCTTTCTCGACGGCGTCGCCGACGATCCCAAGCTGAACCAGAAGGACGGCGAGCATCCGAACCGGGCCGGCGTCGAAGTCATCGTCGCCAGGCTGCTGCCGGCGGTCGAGGCGTTGCTGCGGCAGGTAGCGCGTTGAGCCTTCCTCCGGTTCCTGGGAGAGGGCCGGAGGATTTTCGCATTTCATGACTTTTCAAGGCTTTGCAGCCAGGATAATTTTCCGCTTGGTCGCGCCGGTGCTTCATGTCGTGATCTGATCACTTGGTTGATGGCGGCACTATAACATTATTATAGTGTGTTATAGCGAGGTCATAGCGAAATTGCGGTGCTGCGTCGCGGGACGGTCAGAAAGGTTCGCCCTTGCGTGAGGCGTCGCGATTGCTCTAGCAACGCCTAGCCGCTCCGCCAGGACTCCAGAAATGCCCCCGACGCGCTATGTCCTCACGCTGTCTTGCGCCAACCGGCCGGGCATTGTCGCCGCGGTTTCGACGGCGCTGTTCGAGGGCGGGTTCAACATCCTCGATGCGCAGCAGTTCGACGACACCGAGACCGGAATTTTCTTCATGCGCGTCGCCTTCAACGGCGCGGGCCCTTCCGCCGACGCCGAGGCGATGCGCGCCGCGTTGGCCGCGATCGCGGAAAGATTCGCGATGACGTGGGCGATGCGTGGCGCCGACGAAAAAAAGCGCGTCGCCATGCTGGTCTCGCGTTTCGATCATTGCCTCGTCGATCTCCTCTACCGCTGGCGCCGCGGCGAATTGCCGATGGAGATCGTCGCGATCCTCGCTAACTATCCGCGCGAGACCTACGAGCATATCGACTTGGGCGATATCCCGTTCCATCATCTGCCGGTGACGAGGCAGACCAAGATGGAGCAGGAGACCCGGATCTGGGAGATCGTGCGCGACGCCGCGGCCGACGTCGTGGTCCTGGCGCGCTACATGCAGATTCTCTCCGACGGGCTCGCCGCCAAGCTGAGCGGGTGTTGCATCAACATCCATCACTCGTTCCTGCCCGGCTTCAAGGGCGCCAAACCCTATCATCAGGCGCACGCGCGCGGCGTCAAACTGATCGGCGCCACCGCGCATTTCGTCACCTCCGATCTCGACGAGGGTCCGATCATCGAGCAGGACGTCGAGCGCATCACGCACCGCGACACCCCCGACGACCTCGTGCGCAAGGGCCGCGACATCGAACGGCGCGTGCTCGCGCGGGCTCTCGCGCATCACCTCGAGGATCGGGTGCTGATCAACCGGGGGAAGACCGTGGTGTTCGAGGGGTAAGCGGGGGCGAACGCCATCTCGTCAGCGTCGCGTGCGGCCGGCGGCCTTCGCGCCGGTTCCCACGAAGCGCGGATCGATATCGAATTCTTCGCTCGCCTTCGGCTAGACTTCAGTCGGACGGCGTGGCGCCTTCAGGTGAAATCGATAAACTTGCAAACCTCACGCGAGACGAGATTTCCGCAAATAGCCGAGTTCGTTTGACTGCACAATTATTACGAACCTGTTAATCAAACGGCAATCATCGGAGGACACTATCGTGTAGAAGCGAGGCGTTTACGAGCGGTTGATCCCACAATGACAGCTGTGCTGGGTTGCATATTTTTTCAGCATGACTTTAAGCTGGTCCTGGTCGCTGCGATCGTCTGCGCTAGCGGTTGCTGGGCCATCACGCGCCTGTTTCAACGGGCGATCGGCACGACCGGATTGCAACGGACGGGATGGCATTTCCTGACGGCGCTCGCCGCGGGATCTTCGATCTGGTGTACGCATTTCGTGGCGATACTCGCGTACGAGCCCGGCGCGCCAGTCGGCTTCGACCCCGTCCTGACCGCCGTTTCGCTGCTCATTGCCGTGGTCGGCGCTGGACTCGGTTTCATCGTGGCGGCGAGTGGCCTCACGCGGCTGGCCCCGATCTTCGGCGGCGGCATCGTGGGCGTGGCGGTTTCCGCCATGCACTACACCGGCATGCTGGGATATCGCGTGCAGGGAATCGTTTCGTGGCGCCCCTCTTATCTGGTCGCCTCCGTCGTGCTCGCGGTAGTATTCGCCGCCCTGGCGCTGCACTTCGCCGCGCGTCGGGTCTTCTGGGGCGACATGTTCATAGCGGCGGGGCTGCTCCTCGTCGCGATCGTCAGTCTGCATTTCACCGGAATGACGGCTTTGCAAGTTTCCCCGATGCTGATCGAGGGGGCGTATTCCAATCCCGCTGCCTTGCAGACGCTCGCGCTCGCCGTCGCCGGCGTGGCGTTGCTGATCGTTTGCGCGGGTCTCGCCAGTTTCCTCATCGACGACAGCGTGCGTGCTGAATCTCACCGACAGCTGCGCCATATGGCTTTCAGAGACAGCCTGACCGGCTTACCCAATCGGGCCAGCTTCAACGACTATCTCTCGCGTGAGATCGCTCTCGCCGGCAAGGCTGGGAGCAAAATCGCTCTGATCGCCATCGATCTCGATCGGTTCAAGGAGATCAACGACCTTCGCGGACACGGCGCGGGCGACGAAGTGCTGCAGATTCTGGCGCGACGCATGACGAGCCTGCTGCTCGAGGGCGAGTTCGTCGCGCGGCTCGGCGGGGATGAGTTCGCCGCCGTTCAGCGTACGCGAAGCCATGCCGGTCTCGACGACTTTCTCTCTCGGCTCGAAGCCGCGCTCCTCGAGCCGATCTGTCTGAATGACTACGAGGTTGCGACCGGCGCGAGCATCGGCGTCGCCTTCTATCCCGACAATGCGGCCGTTGCGGAAATACTGATAAGCAACGCTGATCTCGCCATGTACCGCGCCAAATCGGAACTGAACAAGACGATCTGCTTTTACGAGCCGTCGATGGACGAGACGGTGAGGGCGCGGCGCATGCTGGGAATCGAATTGCGGGAGGCGCTCGAGAATCAACAGCTCGAGGTCCACTACCAGGTGCAGATGTCGGTCTCCACCGGCAAGATTCGCGGGTATGAGGCCCTCCTGCGCTGGAATCGCCCGAAAATTGGGCCGATTCCGCCGTCCGAGTTCATCCCGCTGGCCGAGGAGAATGGCCTCATCCTGCCGCTGGGCGAGTGGGTGCTCAGAACAGCCTGCGCCGCGGCGAAGTCGTGGGAACCTCCCTACAAGGTCGCCGTCAACCTCTCCCCGGTTCAAGTCGCTCACGCCAATCTGCCGAAGCTCGTTCATGAAGTGCTGCTGGCAACCGGCCTCCCTGCCGCGCGGCTGGAGCTGGAGCTGACAGAATCCACCATCATGAAGGACAGGGCTCGGTCGCTGCACACCCTGCGTCAGATCAGGGCGCTCGGGGTGACGATTGCGCTCGATGATTTTGGAACGGGCTACTCCTCCCTCGAAACGCTTCGGGCTTTTCCGTTCGACAAGATCAAGCTCGATCGATCGTTCATGAGCGAGATCGAGACGAGTTCGTCGGCCAAGGCGATCATCCGGGCAGTGATGGCGCTGAGCAAGAGCCTCGATATCCCCGTTCTTGCCGAAGGCATCGAGACCGAGGGCCAGCTTTCCATTCTCGATCGGGAAGGTTGCCACGAAGCGCAAGGCTACCTCCTCGGGCGTCCCGCCTGCCTGGAGCAGATTGTCGGCAGCGGGCAGTTGAGCTTGATCGAGGCGCACCCGGTCGATGATGCGGCCGGGTGGCGGCGCCGCGCCGAAAACCGCACCTCCGGTCACTTCATGCGGTCGGCGTAGCCGGTGCGATCGGCGCGACGCCCTGCCGAAGGACCATCGCTGCGAGCTTTCCAGGACCGAGCGCCCGGCTGATCTCATCGAACGCGAAGAACGGGAGTAACGAGATCGACAGGATGACTCCGACGAGAAAGCTCCCCAGCCAGCCTCCGCCCCCGAATGTAGGCAGGCTTTGAGAGGGTCCCACGCCGTGAATAGCGCCGATGAGTAATTTTTCTCCGATGTCGCACAAAATGAACAGCACGGCAAAACCGATGGACCGAAATAGGATGGGATGGAACAGCGGACGACCCGCTCTGAATCGAGCGAACGGTTGATAATTGTCTGCGATAAGCATGAACTTTGCAAACACGAGCGCATTCACCAGCGCAAAGCCATATTTATGAAAAGCGATATGGTGCTGAGCCAAAATTATATATTCGTGGATTTGCAATAGTACGAGAATCGCGAATAAATAGGCGAACATTAAAAGAAAGCGCTCGAATTCGTGGCGCAAACGGGCTTTGATCCCTTCGCTGACTCCTATCGCGCTGGGGGAGGATGCGAGGGGCGAGGACGGCGCGAGGCCCTTGTCAGACGTCATCAGGCGCTCTCCAGAAAAAGAATGTCAGACCCATTTTCGGCTCATTCACCCGAGGAATATTCAATATCGAAATTCTCCTGCCGAGTCATCAGCGGGCAGGCGAGACCTGGAAAGACTCCAGATACGGCGTCCCCGGTTGGATGAACGGGATATGGCGCTCACGACGGCGAGACCGCGGGCTGAACGATCGGCAGCGGCCTGACGGGAACCGGGTCGATTCGCCGACAAGTCTCAAAACTTCAGACCGAGTCTGACCTCGGTCTTGAAGTCATAAACCGGATAGTCTTTGATTATGGGCACGCCAACCTCGAGCGAAAGCGCGAGATTGTCTGTGATCTTGCGTCCGATCCTTGCGTTGAACGGAAGGAACAGGCGCCCGGTCTGTCCGGTGACCGGGTCCCCGTAGTTGATCCGGATGTCCGGGCTCGGATATAACGTGAAGAACCAGCGATCGGGTAGACCGAGATTCACCGTTGGCGCGAATTGCAAGTTGCTGATGTTTCTCGTCAACGGATCGCCCGCGAAGCTGACGACGTATCGGACGAGCGGCTCGATATAACTGCCGGAGCTGATTTCGGGAAGCGTATACTTTACCGCGGCCCCAGGCATGATCTGCCATTTTCCCGATCCGAGACCGTCCCCGCCAGTGGGAGCGATGAGCCGAGCGCCAAAGCCGGCCGTCAAGCGGGCGTCGAACTCATGGATGAGAGCGGCCTGAATGTCTGCGTCGCCGACTCCGTATAGGTAATCGCCATTCGGATTACCGGAATTGATCGGGTCCTTCGCAAGAAACGGCAGGTCGGCGCGCAGGGCCAGCTGCCACTGCGGGGCAAGATAAATCGTATGATCTGCACGCAGATAAGCAAAGTCGCTGGTGACTGTGCGGATCGTGCCCTTGACGCTTCCGCTTCCTGGCGCCGTCCTATATTCGTACGTCAACTGGAAGAAGTTTGCTGTGCGCGCGAGGAAGTCGTCTCCGGGACCCGTCGCATCGGCGCCCGGAGGCGGCAGCTGAGTAATTCCGATTGTCGGCGTCGGGGTAGGCGCATCCTGCGAGGCGGCGATCGTCGGAATCATAGCCAACAGCGCCGCGAGCCCGCCCCCGATGGCCCTGCAGGCGATCGCAAGGCAGGGATGGAGGCTGCGGAGCCGACCGCCTCTCTTTGCCCCCATGGGACGCTCCGTTCGGGTCTTCGCTTGGGACGGCGCCCGCTAGAGGGAATCGAGGCGGCGCGGCCGCATCAACCAACCCGCAAGCCAGCGACGCGCCGACGCTCTCTTAGGGCAGCGGAATGGCCATCGTCAGCCACCCGGCGGTCCCCTGGAGACGATTCTGGGTGTCGAACTCGCGATAGACCCTTGCGCTCGTGGAGACAGGAATCTTGCCGAGGGCAAAGTTGTAGGTCATGGCGCCGCCGAGCGCGATCACGCGTCCTTCGAAGGGGCCGATCCTGTCGCCAGGGCCGCCGTCGCCGGTGATCTGGTCGTAGAAATACCCGGCCGGTCCGATCGAAAAATCCTTGTTTAAATACTTCAGGACGGCGCCTTCGAGATGGAACTC
>JBAQGU010000470.1:0-4689 GCA_049287975.1 Roseiarcus sp. | reverse complement strand
CGATCGGGGCGACGGTCGAGACCTACTTGGCGCGCCGCGAGGGACGCCTCAGCCCGAACTTCCTGGCTGACGTGCGGCGCTATTTGCGGGTGCACTGGGCGCCGGTTCACGAGGTCGCGGTGCATTCGGTCACGCGTTCGATGGTCGCGGCGCGGCTCGCGGAGATCGCGACAGGCAACGGCCTATACGCCGCGAATCGCGCTCGCGCGGCTCTGAGCGCTTTCTACTCGTGGGCGATCGGCGAGGGCCTGGCCAACGAGAACCCCGTCGTCGGCACGAATAAGCCGGTCGACGAGACGTCTCGCGATCGAGTGCTCACGCCTGACGAATTGGGGCTCGTATGGCGACTCGCCGGCTCCGGCGATTTCGGGGCCATAGTCCGGCTTCTCGTTCTGACTGGCCAGCGCCGAGAGGAGGTCGGCGGGATGCTCTGGTCGGAACTGGACCTCAAGTTTGCGTTCTGGACGATCGGCAAGGATCGCACGAAAAATGGACTGGCACATGATGTGCCGCTGGCGCCGTCGGCGGTTGCGATCTTGCGCGCAATCCCTCGTCGGGACGATCGGGACTACGTTTTCGGCGCCGGCGACGGTCCATTTCAGGGATGGTCAAACGCCAAGGCGGCGCTCGACGCACGCATGGCCGAAGCGGCGAAGCCTGCGCTCCCATGGCGCCTGCATGACCTTCGTCGGACTGTGGCCACCCGGTTGGGCGACCTGGGCGTGCTGCCCCATGTCGTCGAGGCCATCCTGAACCACATTTCCGGCCATCGGGCGGGCGTCGCCGGGATTTATAATCGAGCGGTCTACGTGGTCGAAAAACGCGAGGCATTGGATCGCTGGGGCGCATTTGTCGCCGCGGAAGGCAATCCCCGATGAGCGGCTATGATGATCCCACGCCGCCTAGCGATTTCAAAATCGGGCTCGGATATTCCTCCTCGAATGACGCGATCAATCGCATTTTCGAGAGTGGAGGAGGAGGAGATCCGGTAGAGCAACTGCTCGACTCGCTGATCAACGGCGAATTGGCTGTGAAGGCGCTCGGGCCAAACGGAACCAAACATCCGCTTGATTCGGACTTTTGGAAAGAACTCTCCCGAAGCGATGCATGCGCGATTCTGGAGCAACAGGACTCCACGAAGGTCAATTTTCGAAACACGAACAAGCCTCGGCTCCGTTCGCTGCTCCGTTCGCTGCCTGGTGAATGGCGCCCAGTATTCCTCACGAAGGATCTCGACGAAAGGTACCCAAGGAAAATAACGAATATCGGGGAAGTGAGCCAAGAGCTTACAACGCCGGAACCCAATTCGGCAGAACCTCGCCGCAAATTAGGACGACCCACGAATCCCAATATTGACGACTTTTGGATCGAGGCCGCACGGCTCGTTCACGCAGGCGATCAGGGTTCCCCTGGACAGAAGCAGCAAGAGTTTATCGATGCGATGTTGGCGTGGGCCTCCAAACAGAAATTCAAGTCGTATGCCGAGGAAACGATAATGGCCAAAATAGAGGAGCTTTGGAGACGGTTGAATCTGGGGGGTAGAAATTGAATTTCTACCCATTTTAACCCCTTATTCCCTCACACCTTTGGTTCGCCCCGCATAGTTTTGATCCCGAAGACGCGCCGCATCCCGTGGCTCGTTAGCGAGGATCGAAGGAACGATGAGCCTCCAAACAACTCTGAAGTCTGGCGCGGCCACGCTGGTGGCGCCCACGGGCGACCAGGAGCAACTGCAGTCCGACCTGCCTGCTTCGCTCAATCGGGATCGCGTGCTCGATAGCGCCCAGACCGCCAAGTTCTTCGGGATATCTGTCCCACACTTTCGTCGGCTCTATCGCGCGAAGAAGGTGCCGCCCCCGATCACGATAGGCTACCGGAAATATGGTTGGCAGGCCGGTGTGCTGATCGACTTTGTGGCCGCGAAGACCGAGAGGGCCGCTGCGTAAGTGGAGGCTTCAGAAGCGCGGAGGCCCGCGGCTATTTCAGCACACGGGCCCCACGATATTGATCAGCTTCCCGGCCAGATCAACATCGAAGCTACACTCTCCCTTCCCAAATTTCAAGCCGCACACCTCGTGCTCAGGTTCGGCGTCGCGCCGAGCATGGCTGCGATTGTCTCCATGAACGCCTTCCATCGGAGGGCGGCATGAAAATGCACATCTTTCCGCCGTCGCGCGTCAAGATCGGCGGTTCCTACATTATCTACAAAGACGTCTGCATCTGTGCTTGGAGTGTCGTTTCCGAGGTCGCCGGCGGCTACCGATACTGGCGCGCCGTCGCCAGCGAGACTCAGCGCGATCTGCTGCGCTTCGCCGCGCTGAATTCGGCTCGGATCTCTGTCGGGGTTACGGCAGGCAAGACGCCCGTCTTCTATTTCGATCGCGAGCTAGTGAATGCGTGGCTCGACGACGGCGGCCGCGGCTGGATCATCGCCGAGATCGAGGCGCGCAGCACCCGGCGCGTCGTCGCATTCCCGAGAAACGGAGGCCGCTCGTGAGCGCCCCCTCCGACATCTCCTCCATCGGCGCGGAAGCGAAGGTCCTCAGCGAGATCGAACGCGCCGTCCGCGCCGGCGCTGCTCGCGCCTTACGAGCCAGGGCTGCTGTTCAGCGAAAGAAGGGCACCGACGGCACTTCCTCGGCTGGGGAGCAATTCCCCAATGTTGCGATCCAATCGGGCGAGGCTGCCGTTGCTGGGCGGTTGGCGCGCGCATTTGACCTGCTTGCCGACGAGATCGAGTCGGAGGCGGTGCGATGACGTTGCCTCCCGTGCTCGCATTAGGGGAGGCGCCGGCAATGAGCGCCATCCTCGCAAGCGTTTCGACGGCCGCCCTCGTCATCGGAATCGATATCGGCTCGCAAGGCGCTGTCGCCCTTTTGACGCCTGCGGGCGACCTCCTCGAGGTCGTCGACATGCCAGTCTTGCGCGACGGCCCGAGGGGCCGCCCGAACGTCTCGGCGGCGCTGCTGGCGGACATCATCTTCAAAACGAAGGCCACCATGGCCTTCGTCGAATTTGTCTCAGCACGGCCCGGGGAAGGCGCTGTAGGGGCCTTCGCCTTCGGCCGCTCCCGTGGCGTCATCGAGGGCGTGTGTGGCGCCGCCGGCGTTCCGCTGAGCTTCCTGACGCCATCGCATTGGAAGCGGCTCGTTGAGATCGCGCCGACGAAGGAGCGCGCGAAGGATGCTGCCCGATCGGAGGCGATCCGACGCTGGCCGGCGCACGCCGCGCTGTTCGCGAGGGTCAAGGACGATGGGAGAGCCGAAGCGGCGTTGATCGCCATCGCTGGCCTCATGCGGAATGGTGGCGGCCAGTGAGCGAGCTTTATCAGGCAAGAGCACCTGTGAGCGCCCGGACGCCTCACCCGACGCCATCGCCGGCGCTTCGGACCGCGCGCAACGATATGACGTACGAGCGTTTGGTCGACGACTTCGATCTTCTGCTCAGCTACACGACCAGCGCCATGGAGGCCGCATGGCGCGGCGATGGGTGGCTGCTCGGCGAGTATGTGCGCCAGGTCCGCACGGGCATCATCGAAATCATTCACAAGCACAAACAACTCGACTTGGTGCAGTCAGAAAAGGACTGGCGCGCACGGTGCGCTGCCGAGCAGGGCGCGACGATCGCAGAATCGGGGGCCCGATGACCGAGTCCATCTCCAACCTCACCGCGGCCGCGATCGAGTTTCGCCGCGACCGCGCGGCACAAGAGGCGCGACGGCAATCTGAATCGCGGGCGCCTGCTTCGGTTGACGCCGATTCCGCACGATTGCTCGTTAATATGCGGGAGCGGGTTCCTAAAACCAATCGGGACAAACTGGACGTCGTCGATCTCATCGCCGTCCCTACTTCAATCGGAGCCGGCCCAACACCATTGGCAGCCCCCGTCGCCCCTGCCACTCCGTATCCGGTCGATGCGCTGGGTGATGTGCTGGCGGCCGCGGCGTGCGCCATCGCGGCGAAAGTTCAATGCGCGAATGCGATGGCGGCGCAGAGCGTCCTGGCTGTGGCGAGCCTTGCGGCACAGGCGTTGGCGGACGTGCGCCTGCCCTATGGCCAGACGAGGCCGCTGAGCCTGTATTGCTTAACCGTCGCGGCGAGTGGCGACCGCAAGAGCAGCGCCGACTTGGAAGCCATGGTCCCCGTCAGAATGCGGGAGAAGCAGTTACGTGAAGCGTACGAACCCCTGGCGAAGGATTACGCGGTGGCACTCGCCGCATGGCGAGGCCAGCGGCAGCAATTGGAGCGTTGCAAGTCCGACCTAGACAAACGGCGCTTCGAACTCGAAGCCCTCGGACCGGAGCCGGACCCTCCGATCAGGCCGATACTGACGCTCGGCGAGAGCACGGCGGAAGGCCTGGCGAAGCACATGCCTACGCTGCCCGGCGCGTTGGGAATATTCAGCGCCGAAGGCGGGCAGTTTCTTTCTGGACATGGGTTTTCCGCCGACGCGAAACTGAGAACCGCCGCAAGCTTTGCCAGCCTTTGGGATGGCCAAGGGCTGCGGCGGCTGAGGGCTGGTGAAGGACTGATAGACCTACACGGCCGCCGGTTAGCCTGCCATCTAAAGTCCAAAGGAGATCCCCCGGCTTTGCCGGGGTGGCAGTAGCAGTTTGACGTTTCCGGGGGTCCCCCGGTCCGGTTCGGTCGTGAGCAGCCACTCACACGAAAGGAACCGGACCGATGGACG
>JBAQGU010000469.1:0-3489 GCA_049287975.1 Roseiarcus sp. | reverse complement strand
CGACAATACCGTCAAGATCGGCGTCTAACCGACATGTCCGGCCTCTACGCCGACCTGACCGGAACGAACGCGGTGCTCGCCGTCAAAATGGCGGTCGAGGATTCGGGCTGGCGGGACGATCAAGTGGCGGCCAGACCTTCTTTCAGCAACTATAGCGGTATGCGAGGGAGTCCATGCTGTTTGGGCTGATCAAACGAGCCGCCGGGAATTTTATAAAAAGTCGCGGCTACCTTATTTCAAAGCCAACAGAAATCGAGAAACGCTATCTGCGGAGCCCGTGGGCTTATTTGACCCACGATCCATCGCGGTTTGCCACCGTGTACGAAAACAACCGCAAGCTTCTCAAAAGCGTTACGAGTTGGATATCGCCGCAGGCCCTGAGCGGCTCGCTCTGGCGCTATGGCGTTCCCGTGGAGTTCGATGCGGCGTCTCCACACGGCGCGATGAACCAGAGCGGGCTCCCGGACGTTGACCCGGAGATAACCTCCGCCGACCTGCTCGCATTTATTGCTAGCCAATTGTGCGATCTTCGCTATCTGGAGATCGGCGTCTCAGTAGGGAAGACGTTTCTTCAAATATGCGATCAGTTCCGGTCGGCGCAAATCGTCGGGTTGGACGTGGAAGACGTGAATCCGGCTCTACTTTCCCGCTTCCACCAACCCCAAATCACTTGGCAAGCACCGACGCCATATGAAGTTGAAACACTTTCCGGTCAGCGAGCAAAAAAACACGCAACGATGACCGCGCTATCGAGCACCGTGCATTATCTCAGCGCCGATCAGTTCCGTGACGACACATGGAAAAAACTCGCCGGTCAGAAGTTTAATCTTGTATTTTCGGATGGAGTACATTCCGCTGCCGCCTTGCAGGCGGAACTTCAGTTCCTTCTAAAGTACGACCTAATTGACGGAGAATGTTTTGCGATGTTTTGGGACGATCTATGGGGCGACGACATGCAGTCAACCTTCCTAGATAACGCGAAGACACTATGTAGCCGATTTGGACGTGGTGATGACGCAATTGCTCTTTTCACGTTGCACGGAAGCTACGGCTATCCGCGGCCGATGGGGTTATTCTGCTCCTTCGATCTTGCAGACTGTAGCTCCGCTGACCCCAAGGCCGCGCTGAAGAGGTAATTGATCGTGCGGCTCTCATGGCCGCTCCTGGCCCATGGCTGCCAGAGCGAGCGCCGTTCATTGCGCGGCAGCTATCAGAGGTACTGCGGACTGCCAATAGCCGTGTGTTCACGCTTTGTGCGCCTTCGCCAAGCGCTTTTCGGAGCGCGCGAAGAACGCTCCATGCCTTCGTCATGCTCGTCCTTGCAGGCGGGCGACTATTCTGCGACCTTGCATTACCTAGAGGCGCTCGAGGCCTGGGGGACAATCCGCACGACGGCGCCAAGGTGGTCGCCAAGATGAAGGAGATGCCGACCGACGACCCGCTGTTTGGCAAGGGCGTCGTCCGCCTTGGCGGGCGCAAAATTCATCGGGCGTACCCCTTTGAGGTTAACGCGCCCGAGGCGCCTCTGGGGTTGAAGAGGCTAGAGGAGTTTCTCCCGACCGCTTGAAAGATTGGCGGTACGGACGAGATTTGAACACCGAAAGCCACGCTGAGTATCAGGGCATCATATCGCGGCCTCGGCCATAGGCGGGCAGGGTTTCACCTTGCCGCCGAAATCCGGTCCGATCATGTTAGTTAGCACGTCCTCCGTGTCGGGCCGGCGGGCGAGGCCGGACGAAATGGCGAGTGCGCGGCGGCGTGGCCGCGGATTGCTCGCAATGAGGCTGGAGGCGGCGCTACGCCGGCGAGGTCTGCAATTTCAGCGCGTGCAATTCCCCGCCCATCCGGCCTTTCAAGGCGCCGTAGACCATCTGGTGCTGCTGTACGCGGCTCTTGCCCCTGAACGCCGAACTCACCACCGTCGCGGAATAGTGATCGCCGTCGCCCGCCAGATCCTGGATTTCGACCTTCGCGTCGGGCAGCGCCTCGCGGATCATCTGTTCGATTTGCGTGCTCGACATCGCCATGACTAATTCGACTCCGCTTTGGTTTCGCTCTCGGCGCCCCTCGACGCCGCTTGCAGCTTCGCAATGACGGCCTTCGCCGGTTCGGAGCAGGGAATCGAAATGCCGCCGGCCATATAAACGTTGCATTTCGTGGGGTCGGTCGCGCCGATCGCGATCACCTGATCGACCCGGACATAGTTGAAGCCCGCGAGGGCCTTGAGCGGAACCAGATCCAGCATGCGCTTTCAACTCCGCGATCCCTCCATGAAGGCGGGAAACCACGACTCGAACGCCTTTCGAAGCGCTTCCACCCCTATCGGCGCTTCGTCCGGCAAGGTCAATGCGAGGCCGCCGGTGGCGCCGATGCGAACCATCGGCACGTCGGCGCGGGCTGCGTCCGCAATCAGACTTTCATAACCCGAAAGGGCTGATGTCACGACGTAGCGTCCCTGATCCTCGCCGAAAAAGAAGCCGTGCGGCTCTCCCTCGACCGCCGCCGGGTCGATCGTCGCGCCGATCCCGCTGGCGATAGCCATCTCGGCCAGGGCGACGGCGAGACCGCCGTCCGAAAGGTCGTGCACCGCCGAGACCCGCCCCGCGGCGATCAGGGCCAGCACAAATTCTCCGTTCCGCCTTTCCGCGGCGAGATCGACGGGCGGCGGCGCGCCCTCTTCGCGACCGAGACAAGTCGAGAGCCAGGCGGAGCGACCGAGCCATCCCGGGCTTCCGCCTATCAACAGGATCGCTTCGCCCTCACGGCGAAACGCGAGCGAGGCGGCCTTGCCGACATCCGCCAGCAGCCCGACGCCGCCGATCGACGGCGTCGGCGGTATTCCCGCTCCCATCGTCTCGTTGTAGAGCGAAACGTTGCCGGAAACGATTGGAAAATCCAGCGCGCGCGAAGCCTCGGCGATTCCCTGCAGGCAGCCGACCAATTGCCCGATCGCGGCTGGCTTCTCGGGATTGCCGAAATTCAGATTGTCGGTGAGCGCGAGCGGACGGGCGCCCACCGCGACGAGGTTTCGCCAAGCCTCCGCGACCGCCTGCCGGCCCCCTTGCACCGGATCGGCCTCGCAGTAGCGCTCGGTGACGTCGGTCGTCAGCGCCAGGCCCTTGGGGCCGTCGCCGAGCCGAACCACCGCCGCGTCGCCGCCCGGTCCTTCGACCGTGTTGCCCAGGATGAGCGAATCGTACTGCTCGTAGACCCAGCGCTTCGAGCCGAGATCCGGGGATCCGAGCAGCTTCAGCAGCGCTTTTCCGGTCGGTTGCGGTGGGACCAGTTCGCCGGCGCCGAGCACCGGCGAGGGCGGCGTCGGCGTCCACGGCCTGTCGTAGACCGGCGCCTCGTCGCCCAGTTCCTTGATCGGCAGATCGGCCTTGACCTCACCGCGATGGCGAACCACGAACCGCTTCGCAGCGGTCGTCTTGCCGATGATCGCAAAGTCGAGGCCCCATTTTCGGAAGATAGCTTCGGCGGCGTCGG
>JBAQGU010000468.1:0-1756 GCA_049287975.1 Roseiarcus sp. | reverse complement strand
GGCGAGGGTTCGCGCCTGCCGGGGATCGCTGAGGACCATCAACTGGTCATAGTCCAGCCCCGGCGCGCTATGGATCGCGCGCGCTTCCGCCGGCGTCGGCACGCCCGCCCCGCCGCGCAGGTCGAGCACCAGGATCTTGTTGCCGGCGCCGTTCATCCGGCTGACCCGGCGGCCCGCTAGCGGGGATGGCGTCGGAATGTGCGTGGTCTCCGGCAACTCAGTCACTCGGCTATACGGAATCCGCCGTCATTGCGAGGCGAAGCCGAAGCCCTGTAGACGCGGTCGCCGACCGCGTGGGTTCGGCTTGGTCGACACTTGGAAAATGAGGCGCTCTACGACGGCCGCGCTCAGCGAGCGCGGCTACAATTTGCGTCGCTTCATACGCGTCGGCGGACTGACTTGTGGATAGATGGATTGCTTTCGCTACGCTCGCAATGACGGTATACCTCCCCGCCGCGTCGATCACGCGCGCGCCGAGCCTCGCCAGCGCCTCGCGCAAGGCCTCGTCCTGGATGCCTTCCGCGAATTCTCGCGCCGTCGTCATCGCCCGGGCGCTCGGAGGCGGCGGGCGCGTGCGGGGTTGTGCGAGCGCAGGCAGCGGGCCTTGTCGAAAGGCGAGCCGCGCCACGCAGCGCCAGCCTAGATGCGCATTGACTCGCGCGACGATGGTCGGGGCCGCGTGCTGGGCTTCCAGCGCGAAGGCGCCGTCGATTCGCAGCACCAGGATCGCCGGCGCGCCCGCTTGGTCGGGATCGCGCTTGGAGCCGCGCGGCGGCCATTGCAACTGGATCGGACGCGCATAGCCCGCGATCGCGGCTCCGACGATCTCGGGCCAGTGGGTGACGAGGCTGGCTTCGCCGAGGCCGCGCGCGGCGAGCGTCGGACCGAGCAGGTCGCCGAGACACGCGCCGAGCGGCGCCGCGAAGCCGCGCGGTTTGCTCATCGGCCGCGCCCCGTTACAGTTCCATCCATGTCCGCCACCTTAGACCTCCCTCAGACCGGTCGGCGGGCCGTATGACGGAACCGCTGAATAACGATTTCGTCATCACCCACGTAGTAGTCGATCAGGTAGGGATAGGGCGTCAGGAACACGCGCCGAACGCCCGGAATGGTCGTCTTCCTCACAGACGATATTTGTTAAAAATCGTTTGTACCTCGGCCTCCGTCGCGAATTCGCCGCGTTCCATCTCGGCTCGAGCTTTCATGAGGTCGGCTTCTTCCTCGGGCGTAAGCGCAAGGATCGGTTCTTCGTCACCGGCATAGGCCAGCAAAATTCGGGCTGCCTGGTCCTGCATTTCGAGCGGAAGGGCCAGCACCCTCTCAAAAGCCTGTTCGAGCAATTTGGTCATGCCTGTGATTGTAAGCCGAAATAGGGGGTAAAATCACGTCAATTTTTGCAGGCGGAAAACAAAAAGCCCGAGCGTAATCGAATTGGGCTAGGTTGGATCGAAAAACGATGGCAATTCAACGGAACCGATTTGATAAGCGAACGAAATTCTACCTCGAGTGAACCGCATTGACCTTAGACCCGTCCGCCGTCCAGAGAAACCCACGCGCGATCGTGGCGAACGTTCTCAGCTGGTGGGACGCGCACCGCCGCGCGCTGCCGTGGCGAGCGCCGGCGGGCGAGGCCGCCGACCCCTATCGCGTCTGGCTGTCGGAGATCCTGTTGCAGCAGACCACCGCCGCGGGCGCGGCCCCCTACTTCCTGAACTTCGTCGCGCGCTGGCCCGACGTCGAAGCCCTCGCCGCCGCG
>JBAQGU010000467.1:0-4194 GCA_049287975.1 Roseiarcus sp. | reverse complement strand
GATCTGCTGCTCGGCATGATGAAAAACAGAAGCGTCGTCGCGTTCGTGACCGACGGGTTCGTCCGCGATGTCAAGGGGATAAAGTCTGTGGCATTGCCTTGCTACGCCAGGGGTCTAACGCCCAACTCGCCGGCGCGCAATGGACCGGGCACGGTCGGCCTGCCCATCGTGGTGGGCGGAGTGGCTGCGGACGCCGGCGACATCGTGCTGGGCGACGAGGACGGCGTGGTGATCGTTCCCGCGGCGCGGATCGAGGAGACGATCGCGCGGCTGCCGGCAGTGCGCGCCGCCGAAGCGGACCTGGATGCCAAGGTCAAAGCGGGGCTCGGAATTCCCGCTTTCATACAGCAGCTCATCGACTCGGGTCGGTTCACGGAAGTGAGCTGATTCAATTTGGAGTCGACAGCGGGCCGCGCGATAGTTGGAGAGATGGCCGCCGGTCCCGATCGGTGTCGAGAGTGCCTTCCCGCGGCTTCGGGAAACCACCAGTGTGGAGCATGGGTTCCGGGGCGGCCGAGATAGCCGCCCCCGGAACGAGGCGACTCAGGATCTAGATCCTTACCGATGTTTCCAACTCATCGCGCTCCACCAGTGCATAGTATATTCTGGCAATCTCATGCCGTTAGACGCGGGAGTGTAATGACGAATGAGTCTGCATTCACCGTGGATGTCTTGTCATGGCGATGGGAGCGCCCGGATTTCGGCGGGAAGGCTGGAAGCCTCGGCTCAGGCGAACCCGAGGGCGGTTCGCTGCTCGCCCCAATCCGGGGGCAGACGCGCGTCGGCCAGCTTGTTGGCGGTCAGTTAGGAGGTTGCTTTCCGATCAGGATCGCTGCGACGATCCTGCCACCGCATGTCATTTGCTCGATCCTCCCCACTGCTCGAGGGCTCATTCGACGCTGGCCGATTTTGAATCCTAGTCCTCGTTGCAGGTGGGCAAACCGGCGACAGAATGCAACGCAGTGAGCTACTGATGCAACCGCTATCTTTGTCTTGCAGGTTCGCTGTGCCTGGCCTTTGCTATTTTTGCTCAGTCGTTTCAAAGACCATCCCAAACACTCTGCGCCAATGACCGCCGAGCTAAGGTTGCCCGTACGTCCTCACACATCAGAGGCCTACGACAGTTCTTGTAGTGACCCCACTATAGCTATTTTGCATATCGGCGGACTATTAATCATTTTCAATTGATCCGGAGCTATGCCAGTACCTTCTCGAGGCGGATGACTGTACCGCTCAAGGAGGATCTCTGAAAAATTTGCGGCCCGCGTGCGCAGCATGCAGTTGCCTTGCACGAGGCAGCGCGTAGTTTGGTGACTTGGGTTTGGACGTCGTCTCCTGCAATGTCTGGGGAGGTGCGGCGCGTCTGCCGAGCTTGGACCGGGCCGGCAGTATCGGCTGACGCCGGTGATAATCGGATGGACAGATCGTTATTCGCAGATTGGCGCTTCTTCAGACCTGAGAGAAACCATGGCCGGCTGCGCGACCGCGCGGCGCCTCGCTCGCGGGGCGATCAAATTGGATCGGGTCAGGGGCTTGCTCCAGAGGCGAATTGTAGCGCCTCCGCCTGAGAGCTTCAACAAGAGACCTAAGTGGGAGAGGGAAACCAGCATGGGCATCGACATGATCGACAAGGCATGGGACCGCGAGGTCGACGTGATTGTGCTGGGGGCGGGGCCAGCCGGCATGGCCGCCGCGATCGTGTCGAAAAACGAGGGACAGGAACCGCTCATCCTGGAAAAAACCGATCAGGTCGGCGGCACCGGCGCGTGGTCGGTCGGGATGATGTGGTTCGTCGACAGCAGTCCGATGCGCGCCGCCGGATTCAAGGACTCGACCGAAAAAGCCCGTCGATACCTCGCCGCGACCGTTGGCAACAAGGCGCCTTCGGAGCTGCAGGACGCATATATCGAACAGGGCCGCGTCGCGCTCGATTACTTGCTGAAGCACTCCGATCTCGAAGTCATGGCCGTCGATTATCCGGACTACAACCCTGAGATTGACGGAGGCATGTTCGGTCGCGCCCATGCTCCGCTCGAGTTCGATGCCCGCAAGCTCGGCCACGCCTTCAAGGATATCCGCGCTCCGCTGCCGGCCTTCGCCCCGTTTGGCGGCATGATGCTCGACCTCGTCGACCTGATGCACTTCCGTTCGGTCACACGGTCGTTCCGATCGTTCGCGCATGTCTTGAAGCGATTCTCTCGCTATGGCCTCGATCGGCTGACGGGATATCACCGCGGCACCCGTCTGGTGGGCGGCAACGCTCTCATCGCGCGCTTCTACAAGACGATACTCGATCGCAAGATCGAGGTCTGGATGCGCGCTTCCGCGACGAAGCTCATCAGCGATCGAAACGCGGTCGTCGGGGCTGAGGTCTCGCGCGACGGCAAACAGGTGCGGATTCGAGCGCGCCGCGGCGTGGTCATCGCGACCGGCGGCTATCCCGGAAATCTCGACATGCGCCGGGAGCACTCGCGCAAACCGACAGTCGAGCGCAGCCTCGGCCTGGCCAGCAATATCGGCGAGGGCATCAACCTCGGACAATCAGCCGGCGGCAGGCTGGATCACAATTCGGAGGACACTGGCTTCTATGTGCCGATGTCCGAGCTGAAGACGCCGGGAAACGAAAAAGTCCTGTGGGCGCACTTCATGCTCGACCGCCCTATGCCGGGCTTCATCGCGGTAAACAGGGACGGCAACCGTTTCACCAACGAGGCGGCATCTTATCATGCCTTCACGCTCGGCATGTTCAACTCGGGCGCCATTCCGGCCTTCCTCATCACGGACTCCGCGGCCATCAAGAAGTACGGAGTCGGCCTCGTCCTGCCCGGCTCTGGCTCCCGGTCGCTGCAACGCTTCGAGAAGTCCGGTTACCTCCACAGCGGCCAAACGCTATTCGAGCTGGCGCGCAAGATCGGCGTCGACCCGCAGGGGCTCGAGCGCACGGTCAAACGCGCGAACCGCTATGCCTCGACCGGCCTCGATGAGGAATTCGGCAAGGGGTCCACGGCATACAACACGTACAAGGGTGATCCCACTCATGCGCCGAACCCTTGCCTCGGGCCTATCGAGCGGGCGCCCTTCTATGCGGTCAAGTTGGAGCCGGGCGACTTCGGGACGAGCCGGGGCCTCGTGACCGGACCTAGCGGGGAAGTCCTCGATCAGGACAACCGGCCGATCCAGGGCCTCTACGCCTGCGGCAACGACATGAACTCGCCGTTGGCGGGCCATTACATCGGCGCCGGGATCACGCTCGGTCCGGCACTGACGTTTGGATACCTCGCGGCCCAGGCCCTCGCGGGCAAGGGCTGAGCCAGTCGCCCTTGAAAACGCCTGGCGCGCTTAAGGATCAGGAATTCCCGCGAAGCGGCGGTGGCCGCGGGACTTCTACCATCGCTGATCGCGACGACGCGTTTCAGCCTCACTCCGGCGCGCGGACGACCGGCAAGTCCACGGGGCAGCGCGCCGGCGGGCGCCTCGCGCTCTGTTCTCAGCGCGCCACGTCGGCCGCTCTGTCGACGCGCGGCGCGCCCAGGTTGAGGCTTCCACCTCGCTGTCTGTTTGCAATGCGCACTTCCATGCCGTTTTGTCTGAGTCGCAGCTCGATCGTCGAAACATCCGCGGTCAACCCGTCAAAGCGGAAATCCCCGAACGCGTCCGTCTTCGTGGAGCGTTTCCCGCCGTCTGCGGAATCCACCAGCACCACCTCGACGCCCGCCAGGTTCTGCTGCCTGCCCTCCTCCGCAATCTCGTAGATGTTGCCAGTAACCATGTGGCGGAGCGCATCATCGAGACCGCGATAGAACACGCGCGGCTTCGTGTTCAGCTCCGGATGGAGAGTGCTCAGCCCCTCTTCCTCGATCCGCTTGGCGAGTTCCTTCTCGTCGAGCTTCAGCGCCCGAATGGCATTGGTTGGGCACGCCTGGGCACAGCGAGGTTCGGTCCAGCCCGCGTCGAGCAGATGCGCGTCGAAGTTCCAGTTCTGCGGCGTCTGTGCCGCGCGGTTCCAGAGAATCATGCCATATGGGCAGGCATCGACCAGGTCCCGCCGGTTCTTCGCCTTGACGGGATCGATCATGACGATTCCATCCGGTCGCTTGTAGATGGAACCGTCGCCGGCGGCCTTGATGCACGGGGCATTGTCGCAATGATTGCAGGTCTTCGGGATATAGCTGACGTCCGTGAATGCTCCGTCGC
>JBAQGU010000466.1:0-1830 GCA_049287975.1 Roseiarcus sp. | reverse complement strand
CAAGGCCTGAATCAATGTCGTCGTCGGCGACGCATCTGCCGCTCACGATCGCGTGGAACGCGCGCTCATGATCGCGTGGAACGGCTGCTCACGATCCCGTGGAACGGGTGCTCAGCATCCGTGGAATGCGCAAACTCGCCCGAAGAAATCAGGAAACAGGCGGAGCGGGAACTGCGCCAATTCGAGGCGGACCGGCGGTCTTGGGACGGGAAGCTGCTACGACTGCAAAAGGAGCTGGAGAGCGAACCCGAGAAGGTGCGGCGAGGGTACGCGGTGCGGGCGCGCAGGCTGGAGCCTGTCAGCCTTTTCTGGCGATTGGCGACGTAATATATACAGGGCCTCGGAATTTTCGTGGCGCGGCCGCGCATCGAATCGTTTATCATGAGGAGCGAGCACTTGCCCGAAGGCGAACCCCAACCCCTCGTCGTCGACGGCCAGACCATTATCACCGCCGCCGTTTTCGAGCGGCCCGCCGCGGAACGGCCGGCGCATGACACGATCGAGGGGATCGGCGACTGGCTGATGGCGGACGCGCGCCGCGCCGAATCCTTCCTGCACATGTTCGACGAGCTGGGCTGGAGGCTGCTGGCGGCCGGCATCCCCGTGATGCGGGTCAGTCTGCATAGCGGAACGCTGCATCCGCAGTTTCTCGGCGCCACCTATCTGTGGTGGCGCACCGGGCAGACTCAGAAAGTCATGATCACCCACGAATTGGGCGATACTCTCACCTACGACAACAATCCGGTCAGACGGGTGCGCGAGGGGCGCGAAATCATGCGGCGCCGATTGGACGGACCCGATCCGCAGCTCGACTTTTCGGTGATGCACGATCTGAAGGCCCGCGGCGCCACCGAGTATTTCGCGTTGCCGGTCACGAGCGCGTTCGATTTCCGGGCGCATATGGCGTGCTACGTCGCGGACCGGCCCGGCGGTTTCACCGAACGCGAGTTGGAGGATCTCTCCGCCCTTTCGCAGCGGCTGTCGCCGATCGCCGACATGAACAGCCAGCGGCAGATCGCCGAAAACGTTCTCACGGCCTATCTCGGGCCGCAGACCGGACCTAAGGTGCTGGCCGGCCAAATCCGGCGCGGCAGCGGCCAGGCGATCGCCGCGGTGATCTGGTCTTCGGACCTGCGCGGTTTCACGCGACTTTCCGACCACTTGCCGGCCGAGCGCGTCATCCGCATGCTCAATGAGCTGTTCGACCTTCAGGCGAAGTCGATCACGGCCCACGGCGGCGAAATTCTGAAATTCGTCGGCGACGGGTTGCTCGCCATATTTCCGGTGGCCAGTCCCGCGGAACTCGCGCGAGCCGCCGGCAACGCTCTCGCCGCGGCCAAGAAGACCCTGGCCGCGCTCCGTGAGCAGACGCCGCCGGAAGGCGAACCGCCGCTGGAAATCGTCGTCGCCCTCCATTACGGCACGGTCATTTACGGCAATGTCGGCTCCGCGGATCGTCTCGATTTCACCGTGATCGGCCCCGCGGTCAACCTCGTCAGCCGCATCGAGGCCGTCGCCAAATCGCTCGATCTGCGACTGGTGGTCAGCGACGATTTCGCCGAAGCGTACGGTAAGAGACTGACCTCGCTGGGGCGCCACCAACTGCGGGGTCTCGATCAGCCGCACGAATTGTTCGTGCCGTCGATGTAGTCGAAGCTGCCCGAGTGCAAACGATAGGGTAATAGGCAGGCGCTTCACGTGCGCCTAAAGTCCAAAGGAGATCCCCCGGCTTTGCCGGGGTGGCAGTAGCAGTTTGACGTTTCCGGGGGTCCCCCGGTCCGGTTCGGTCGTGAGCAGCCACTCACACGAAAGGAACCGGACCGATGGACG
>JBAQGU010000465.1:0-1568 GCA_049287975.1 Roseiarcus sp. | reverse complement strand
CGTCCATCGGTCCGGTTCCTTTCGTGTGAGTGGCTGCTCACGACCGAACCGGACCGGGGGACCCCCGGAAACGTCAAACTGCTACTGCCACCCCGGCAAAGCCGGGGGATCTCCTTTGGACTTTAGGTGTAATTACACTTACTGATGAAGAGGAGAGCAAAATGAGCATCGTGAATTCGTTGAAAAACACCGACTTCGGGCGCACGACGTGGACGTTGGCGGCGATTTTGGCGCTTTGGGGCGTCGCGGTGGCGGTCCTCGCGCAAACGGGCGTCTATCGCGAAATCTTTACGCCGCTGTTGGGCCCGATCATCGCGGCAGGCATGGCGCTGCCCTTCGTCGCCTATCTCTCGTCTCCCGGCTTCCGGAGCTGGGTCGAGGCGATCGGTCTGCGACGGCTGACAGCGTTCCACGTCTGGCGCACTCCCGCCGCGCTGCTGTTCTTCTGGTACGGCGCGCACAATTGGCTGCCCGAGGCGTTCGTCCGCGACGCGGGCTGGGGCGACGTCGGCGCCGGCCTATTCGCGCTGATCGTGACCCTGCTGCCCGAGAGTCGCGGCCGCTATCTCGCCTTCCATCTCTACGGCCTCGCCGATCTGGTGGTAGCCCTTGGCACGGGCATGACGCTCACGCTGCTGGGCGACCCACGCACGGCCGGCATCCTCACGCTGCCGATGGCGCTGATCCCACTCTACGGCGTCGGCATATTGGGCGCCACGCACCTGATAGCGTTCGACCTGCTGCGCCGCGGCGTCGGGGTGCGGGCGAAGGGGTGAAAGAACGCGGGAGCGGGCGGACGGATCGCATGACCCCCTAACGTCATGGCCGGGCTCGTCCAGGCTCGTCCCGGCCATCCACGTCCTTCCAGCACACGACCGTCGGTCCTTCGAACGCACTGCCGAGCCTGCGCCCCGCGGAGCGTGCGAGCCGATCCGTTTCGAGTCCTTCAGGCTGATGGCCAAGTTAGCTCCGGATCATAGAATGCCCGGCAAAATATAGAACGTCGCAGGAGCCGTCCCACCGTCATTCCCGCGAAAGCGGGAATCCAGGGCCGCAGCATGTGCGGCCAAGTCTGGATGCCCGCTTTCGCGGGCATGACCCTTGTGTCTCCACGCAGAACCGCCCTCTCATTTTGAACGACTCAGACCGCTAGGCATCGTAGGACGATCTTGTCGGCGATCGGGGAACTCTCGGGTTTCGCCCGCAGCGCCCTCCGCCATCGCCGAGGTTGCGACACTATCGTCCGTCCCGCTGTCAAGGACGCCGCCGAGCGCCGCCAGCTGATGGTCATGTTCTGCGATCTCGTCGGCTCGATCGCGATGTCGGCGTGGCTCGACCCCAGGACATGCGCGGCATCATCGGGGCCTTCGTTCCATAAGCCGATTGCGCGGCCTGCGATGTCTGAATATCAATGATTCGAGGCATTCGTCAGCGCCCCGAACGGGTCGCAAAATCGTCTATTCTTGGTCAGTGTCACAATGTCCCCCCACCCTCCGGGAGTGCGATATCATAATGCGATATCATAAGATGAGTGCTAATTTGGAATATGTCGGCTGGCAACTAGGCGT
>JBAQGU010000464.1:0-6328 GCA_049287975.1 Roseiarcus sp. | reverse complement strand
GTTAAAATCGACGATAGCGCAATTTTTGCTTGACGTCGTGCGGTTGCTTGCTATATCAAGCAACCATGGCTGGAAACATGGACAGACTAGGAACGCTGTTGGCCGACGCCCGAAAGCGCATGCGGTTGACATTGCGCGCGGTGCAGGAAGCAGTGGGCATCTCGAACGCCTATTTAAGCCAGCTCGAAACCGGCAAAGTTCAGTCGCCATCCCCGATCGTTTTGCACAAACTCAGCGAGCTCTACGGGCTCCCTTATGCGACGGTGATGCAGGAAGCAGGGTATCCTGTGCCCGAGACCGTCAAGGAAACCGATTCGGCAACGCGCATTGCCGCCCGGGTCGGAGAGACGACGCGAGAAGAGGAAGACGCGCTTGTCGACTATTTAAGGTTCCTGCGTTCCAGAAACCAGCGAAAGAACCGCTGATGGTTTGGTCCGTCTCGAACGCGAAGATATTCGACCGCTGCCAGAGGCAATGGTTTTACATATAGAAGCGCCGGATGAACTTCGTGCGCTCTTTCAAAAAAAGAGAACGTCCATTTGCATCCCCCTGATGATCGCGGAGCGAGGGTTTGGGGAATCCGCTGCGCGCGGCTTTTGGCTGTACAACACTGCGTCCGCCTTGTCGCGGCGCGTGGTGTTACGCGCGAGCGCGTCTTGCGCTTCGCCGACAAGGCGCGCGCCACTTACGCTCGCATCATCCTCATATGTGACGAACAAGGATGGCCAATTCGTAGAGTCCCTGGATGACGCTCTGTTGGAGGCCTCTGTTGATGCGACTAATGGTAACATATGACGCGGGAGACACTATGGACACGTTTCCACGGGATGTTCGAACGATATGACGGCGCCGAAGACGGGAAGCGTGGACCCATTATACTTCGCCCAACCGCCATATTCTTGCTGTGGGCGCCTCGTGTGCAAAGCTGCTCCAAATCGATGTGATCTGTCTCGCCCATGGCGCACGTTCTTGCACCAAGATGACTAGGTATGGTGCCCCCGGGGAGACTCGAACTCCCACGTCCTCGCGGACAACAGATTTTCGTACCACTTCGACTTTCGCCGCCCCGAAAGGGTTCGTGGTCTGGACTATCCCTTCACCGTGGGCTGATTGCCGTTAGGTGCTGCCCGTCTAGTCTCTACACCTTCCCGTCGCCGGGCTTGGCTCGGGATTAGCAGTGAAGCCTTCCCCGACTTTGAGCAGTTCTGCACCCGGCGTTTCCGCCAGGGCACTCAAGTTTTTGGTCTGAGTCTGCCGCGTCTACCGATTCCGCCACAGGGGCCCATGGGCGGGTTGATAGCAGGTCTTATGGGTCACGCCAAGACGGGATTCCACAGCTAAAACGGCGACTGGCCGGCGATCAGCCGCGGTCGAAGTCGCTACTATTGCTCCGCGTCCTGCGCCCTTCGCGCCCGCCGTTGCCGGCTGATCGTGCCTCGGCGCACATTGATGGCCGCCGTAGGGTGGCGAAAGGTCGGGAACGTACGCAAGCCATCCCTGCCGGTTTGCGGATTTCAGCACCTGTCGCAAAGCGACGATTTCTTGATGAAGGGTGCTGAGCGACGGGGGTGTTCCCATTTGGGTTTTCTGCTGTGCGCGATGCACTCGATATTGTTGCACAAGTCGCGGCGTAATTTCGGAAAGAACTTTGTCGCCGAAAAAGGGGAGGAGATGAACGCGTAGCTTTAACTCATAGCTCGCGACATATTTCGGATTACGCTCTCCAGTGATAAGGGCAACGTACTCAGCCAGGAAGTGCTTTGCCGCGTCGCGAAAAAGCTTCCCGGTCTTCAGCACGCCCGCGCGTGCTTTGCCGCGCAGTTCAGGATACCAATCCTCAGCGATCTCTTTGGCGCGGGAGAGGCTTTCGTCCTTTGTGCTGATCCGCCGGTTCTTACCGGCAAGGTATGTGGAAGCCTGCCACAAGTTGCTGTTTTCGCGCTTGTAGACGTGGAGTTTGCCTCCCGTTAATTCGCGATGTCCGGCCATGCCGGCGGCTCCCTGCGGAACGAGCCAAAAAATGCCTTTTTGTGTAAGAGATCGCGCGGATCCCGCGACCTCGGGAGGAATTCAGGGCAGTGTGCCGCGACGAACGTCGGATGCTCGAGCCGGCGCACAGCGCAAGCGGACAACGCGTCGCCGCCACCGTCACGCGACAACGAAGCCGTCGGCCCGCGAGCGATCGACGGCCGCCTTCCGTCGCCGAATCGCCGATCCGCCCCCGGACGCTCCGGGGAACGGGTGGGGGGTCGGAGTCCATTTTAGACTGGGTGGAAAATGGCCGCCTCGGAATCTCCTCGAGGACGTGGTCGACAGCGATCCGCGATCGTCGGCGTCAGAGCGTCCGGCCGATCGACGGGCCGAAAAAGCTCATCCCGTCAAAAGGGATGTCGGCCCTTGCCGCGGCGGCATTCGACGCCCGGAGACCCAAAAAAGGAAAATGGAATAGATGCGATTTATCCTATCCGCGTTGACGCTCGCCTTCTCGATCTCATACGCCTCGGCGGACGAGTTCGGGATCGCGACGTATTATCATAATCCGCGATACGGCGGCTTGATCGCCGCGCACCCCAGGTTGCCGTTCGGCGCCCATGTGCGGGTCCATAATCTCGACAACGGCCGCTACGTGACCGTAATCATCGTCGACCGAGGCCCGTTCGCCCGCGGCCGCATCATCGACGTCTCGACGGTAGCCGCTGACATTCTCGGCATGCGCCAAGCGGGAATCGCGCACGTCCGACTCGAGCTTCTATAACAAGAGCGGCGCTCTCCGGCCCTCACGGCCGGGGGGCGTCGCCGGCCAACGCGCCGGTTCCCGGCGCGCGCCAACTCGAAATCCGCTCCAACGAGATGTTGCTCGTGTGCGGCCCGAAAAAGCCGATCGTCGCCATCACGACGATCATGGCGCCGGCGATGAAGACGAAGACGCCTTGCGAGCCGAACCGGCCGAGCAGAAACGCGATCGCGAACGAGCTGAAGATCACCGAAAGCCGGCTCCAGGAATAGACAAACCCCGCGGCGCGCGCGCGAATGCCGGTGGGGAACAGCTCCTGCTGGTAGGCGTGAAAACTATACGACATGATGTTGTTGCTGAGCGTCAGGCCGACGCCCATGGCGATGATCAGCGTGGGCTCGCGCGTCACGCCGAAGATCAGGCCGCAGACGAGGACGGCGCCGGCCGCCGCGACGATGACGAATTTGCGCTCGATCCGGTCCCCCATGAAGAACCCGAGCAACGGGCCGACAGGGGCGGCCAGCGCAATCACCGTGGTGTAGCCGAGGCTGGTCGAAATCGTGATCCCCTGCTTGACCAGCAGCGAGGGCACCCAATTGGAGAAGCCATAGAAGCCGACCGTCTGAAACACGTTGAAGACGCTCATGAGGATCACGCGGCCTCGGACGGGCGGGACCCAGAGGTCCCTGAAGCCGCCGGCCTCGGTGACCGGCTCCGCGGGTTCGGGCGCGGGCAGCGGGCGGCCGTATTCGGCGGCGACCTTGGCCTCTATGCCGCGCAGAACCCGGTCGGCCTCCTCGATCCGCCCTTGCCGCGCGAGCCATCGCGGGCTCTCCGGCAGGCCGAACCGGAGAAATCCGATCAGCACCGCCGCCAGCGCGCCGATCAGCACTACCCAGCGCCAGCCCTCCAGGCCCAGCGGGGCGGCGGGCACGAGGACATAGGCGAGAAACGAAATCACCGGCACGCAGCAGAAGCCGATCGCCTGCGAGCAGGCGAAGGCCTTCCCGCGCATCCCCTTGGGCGCCATTTCACTCAGGTAGGCGCCGATCGTCACCATCTCGAGGCCGAGCCCAATGCCGGAGATCAAACGCCAGACGTCGAGGCCGAACGCATCATGCTGCAGCGCCACCATCACGTTGGCCGCCGTGTACCAGAGCAGCGAGAAGGTGAAGATCGTCCTCCGGCCGAATTTGTCGGCGAGAAAACCGCAGAGAATCGTGCCGATGAACAGGCCCGTGAACAGCGCCGCAATGAAACCCGCGACGCCGGTCAAACCGAACTGATCCGGCGCCGGTGGCGGCAGGTCCAGAACGCGCCACACGACGATCTGGATCCGGTCGAACAGCCCCGGCGTCTGAGTGAAAAGCCCCGATTTCACGAGGGAAGGCGCGATATAGCCGGAGAACAGGAGATCGTAGAGCTCGAAGAACATGCCGAAACTGAGGAGCAGAATCGCGGTCCAGATCGTGCGCGTCGCGGGCAGCCGATCGATCCGCGCCGAAATCTCACCCGCGCTCGGCGCCGCCGTCGAAACCTTCATGTCCCCTCCCCATTGGCGCCGCGGCTCGGGTCGGCGTTGGCGTTGGCGTTGGCATTGGCGTTGGCTTAGGCGCGGCAGGAGGAAAGTGTCAAACGCAGAGCCCTTTCGGGCGCATTTGTAGACGCGGTCGATGACCGCGTTCGTTCCGCCGGTCGGCGGCGCCGACTGCCATCACCGTGGGGATCAGCTCGCAAAGAGAACCGAGTCGCGCCAGACGCGCGAAGAACTCTGCGGCGCAGCCCAACTGGCGAGCCCACAAGAGGACGTCCTGATAGGCGCCGTCGATCTTTCGGGACGTATGCGCAGTGGCGATCGCCAGCTCGTTGCGCGCGCTGCTGAAAGGCGGCGCGATCGATTGACGTGCCTCCGAGGCTCGCCGCAGGCGAGCATCGAAAGCAGGTAATAGCCGCCAACCTGGCCCTCGAACCTTGGGCCAGCGGGACAGGAAGTGGCTGGGCTCGTCCCGCTCAAATGTTCGTCGCTAAATCCATTTGCCCCGCCTATATAGTCCGATCCTCCACGCCGGCCTCGAACTTGGCGTTCGCCAGCGCGCCATCGATCCCGTTTGCCGTCTCCGGGGCGCCGATGGCCCGCGATTCGCTGGCCACCGAGGCCAGCTCCGTCAGAAAGCGCGCTTCCCAATAAGCCTGGAAGAGTCAAGTCGCCCAAGCGCCTTGTCGAGCATTTGGAGCGATTGGAGCTCCTTATCGTGGACCGGCTGCCGATCGTGGGCGCCGCGGTGCTTGGTCGCGGGTTCAAGGGAATCTGACGAACTCACGATGGCTGGGCACAGGGATATGGTTTTGCGCTACCCCAGCGTTATCCGGGCAAATCTGGCAGGAAAATCGCGCAATCCGATACGGCGGAAATCGTTGAATGTGCTGGCGCGCCCGGAAGGGTTCGAACCTCCAACCCTCGGTTTCGAAGACCGATACTCTATCCAGTTGAGCTACGGGCGCAAAGGCTTTTTTCGAGGCTGGGCACAAAGTGGGCTCAGCCTCCATAACGGCGACCATATATCACTACGTCGGAAAACGGCAAGCGAAGCGAGGTCACAGAGAGGGGGCTGACTAGCAGGAGTTGCGGAACGGTCTCCTAAATCCGAGTACGCAACCATGCTTAGCAACGCTCCAGGTTGGGGTTTGGTTCAGTGCTCAACCGCGTTTCACGATCGGATTCGTAGGCATGTAGAACAGCACCAACTTCGCTCGAAGGGTGGGGTGACATAATAAAGCCCGCCTGATCGGCGGCCTCTCGAAGTCTCCTTGGACGAGGAACCTAGAGCTTCGGCGCTTCCGCCGGCGGCGCTGGATTAACCGGCGGCGGGGACGGCTGCTTCATTTCGTGGGTCGGGGTTGTTGGCACGCTCGGGTGAGTGCGCCAATTTACGAAGACGCATCAAACGATGTTTGGTATGTCTCTCAGGTCTCCAGCGATCATTCTCAATCGCGTCTTTGATTGCACTTTCAATCGCATTCATACATTCGAAAATTTGATCTTCTTATAATTCCCCGTCCCGCACGTCTCGCACAGCGGCGCCTTCCCACTCCGCCGGCGCGGACATCCACCCCACATCGACGGCAGGGTATCTAGCGGAGGGACGGGAGCGCGCAACGCCTTGGGGTCGGGACGGAGTTCCTCCACAGTAGGTCGCAAAAAGGATATTGTGCTTCAACGCCGGTGAGCGCGACCGGCGCAGTCGATAGGTCTTCCCGGCTTCGACTCCTAACGCGCGGCGTCGCCCCAGTTTAGGCGACGCCGCGGAATAGTCGCCTCATCGCGGCAAACGGATCGATTGTTGTCGCGAATTGATTTCCTGTTCTCCCGCACAGGGAATTCGTCCTGCAAGCCGCTGACATCACATATGTTTTCGAGACGAATTTCGCAGAAAACGGCTGACGCACTGTTTTTTCCTGTTACAGGGAATTGGACTGCGCCCTTCGGCTGAGACACGACTAATTCTGTGACACGGGCATGGGTTGGTTTGCTTCACGTTTCTGAGCTTGTCTGAATTCGTCTTCGAACTCAATGGGCGGCTTATAGCCGATCGA
>JBAQGU010000463.1:0-8691 GCA_049287975.1 Roseiarcus sp. | reverse complement strand
AAACTACAGAAAAATGGGATTTGATCGGGGGGAACATCCGTTGTAGCCTCGGGCGCCGCCACTTTGCTGACCAACGATCCTCGGTTCGTGATGATCAAGCCCAGCGTCCTATATGTCATCGTCGGCGTGGTGATGCTGAAGCCGGGATGGATGAACCGCTATCTGCCGCCGGCCGCAAAAGAGCTCGTGCCTGACGTCGCGACGATTTTCGGCTTCGTGTGGGCCGGCCTGATGTTCGCCACCGCCGCGCTGAATATCGTCGTCGCGTTGAACTTCAGCGTGGCGGCCTGGTCGGCGGTGATGGCCGCCTTCGCCATCGGCAGCAAGCTCGCGCTGTTTCTCGTTGGCTACGCCGTCATGCGCGCGATCGCCGTCCGCCGCCGCCGCGCTCGAATCGTATCCGGCCTCGCCACGGCAGGATGAGAACGGCGATCCGGTTGCGAGGGCGGTCGAGGTAGGCGAAACGGTCCTCGGCGCGCTCGTAGGCGATGCTGAAGCCGCAGAGATCGCGCCAGAACTCGAGCGAGCGAGCGAGATCGCTGACCAGCAACTCCGGCGAAAGACCGGCGAAGGCGAATCCGGAAAGGGAGGCGAGATCTCTCATTGCCAATCCATTCAACAAGCTTCGCCGATGTCATCGTCGTTCGGACCGTTCGGGCGAAACGGTGTGCGGCCGACCTGTTGCGAAGGGCGGAATAGATCCGTAGCCTTGCTCGCGGAGCGTCCCTCGATCAGGGCGAAAGTCGATTTCTCAGATGCCAGCAGCTTTGAACGAGAGCGTTGCGATCGATAAGGGCGGCGTCCGCGGATTTCTCCACGTCGCTCGGGGGAGCAAGGCGGGCGGAATTGTCCTGACGCATGGCGCCGGAGGAAATTGCAACGCTCCGTTGTTGGTCGCCCTCGCCGCCGCATTCAGCAAGGCTGGCGTATCCGTTCTCCGCTGCGACCTCCCGTTTCGCCAGAAGCGTGCGAGCGGTCCCCCGTCGCCGGCGTCGGCGGCCGCGGACCGAGCCGGCCTGCGAGCGGCGGTCGAGCTTCTTCGCGAAATGGCGCCGGGCGCCGTCTATCTCGGTGGCCAATCCTACGGAGGACGGCAGGCCAGCATGCTCGCGGCCGAGGCACCCGAGCTCACGGAACGCCTGCTGTTGTTGTCCTATCCTCTGCACCCACCGGGCAAGCCGACCCAATTGCGGACCGCGCACTTTCCCAATCTGCGCACGCCGGCTGTTTTCGTCCACGGAACCGCCGACCCGTTCGGTTCCATTGCCGAATTGCAATCGGCGCTGACGCTGATCCCCGCTCCAACGAAACTCTTGCCGATCGAGCACGCCGGCCATGATCTGAAGCGCGGCGGCATCGAACTCGATCCGATCATCGCGGCCTTGATCGATTAGCGCCCTACCCGATCGGCGGCACGCTGGTCAGCGAGCGAGCAACGGGCGATCGACGGCGTGAAGACCGGCGCGATGTCGGAGGACAAGGGCGTCACCCTCGACATTTGCTGAATATAGCCCACCCGCCTCCCCGACGTGCGGCCGACGTTGGATTTTCCCGCCGTTCCCGATCCGATCCGAGGCGTCCCTTTGCCGGCGCAGGCCAGCCACGAGAATTTGCCCCCCGGCGCACGGTCGCCCTCCCGCGGCGTTGGGGGCCTCCCTTCTTTCGGAAAATTGAACGGCTCCCGCCCCCGAGGCAAAGCTCGGCCTCGCGCACGGATGTGTTCCCGAGGGAACTGAACTCGTAGCCCGTCTGGCGCCGGATCGATCCCCAGAGGTGGGCGTCATGGGTAAGCTGTTGGAAAGCCTCGCGGCAATGATCTTACGGCGTCTCGAAAAGGCGGAGACGAACGCTCTGCCCGGGTCGGCGCCGTCCCGCTTGTCGCTGCAACCCGGCGACGTCCTCTTGGTCGAAGGCGAAGGCAGCATCTCGAGCCTCATCAAATACGTGACCCAGTCGACCTGGACCCACGCCGCCATCTATGTCGGACCCGTGCTCGACAAATATACCGAAAGCGGAGAACCGCATGTGCTCGTCGAAGCCAATGTCGGCGAAGGCGTCGTCACCGCGCCAATGTCGAAATACAGGAACTTTGCTACGCGCATCTGCCGCCCGGTCGGACTGACGCAGCGCGACCGCGAGTTCGTTTGCAGCCACGTCATCGGCTGCATAGGTCTCGAATACGACGTCAAGAACATCATCGATCTCGCCCGCTACCTCTTGCCTTTGCCGGTCGGACGAAAGTGGCGGCGGCGCGCGACGACGCTCGGCGCGCGCGACCCGAGGCGGATCATTTGCTCGGCGCTGATCGCGCAGGCGTTCCAGCGGGTGCGCTTCCCCATTCTGGCTTCGGCGCAGCGGCACGCGCCCGAGACTCGCGATCCCTCGCTCTACACTCCGCGCGATTTCGACATCTCGCCGCATTTCGCTGTCGTCGAGCCGGCGATGGCGGGCGGCTTCTAGGGGTCGAAGTCGGTAGTGTCTCAGTTTGAAATTCCGTCATCAAATCGGAGTTCGGTCTGAATTTTCCGATCGCAGGGCCCGTAAACCCGCGTGACATTCCCGACCACATGACCCTTGACAGCTTCGAAATCGTCGGGGACGGAAGCTAGGGTGGCCGGCCGCCGTGTGGCTGCAATCGGGGGGATAGCGGTCATTCGAGAAGCGCCGGTCACGGTTGCAAGTTCTCGGTCATCGCGAACGGCTCGATTGAGGGGATTCCTGCCGTTCGCACAGCACGTCGGCCGCGTGGATGAAAACGATAAACCTTCTGGGGGGATGCGCAGGCGACGGTCATTGTTCCGGCATCCCGGCTTTGCGCAGGCCTTCGAGAATGGTCTCGAGCGTGGTAAGATACGTCGGGTCGTCGGACATAGATGTCCAAGTGGCGCGGGCGCGGGAGACAGTGAAGGTCGGGTTGAGCGCGAGGCCCGCCTTGACTGCGTTTCGCGCCTCATCAAGTCGATTGAGCTGAGCGAGGGCGGCGGCCAAATTAAAATTCGCGGCCGGATAATTTCGATTGGCCTCGATCGCGCGTCTAAGCCAAGCGACCGCTTGCTCGTAACTGCCGAGGTGGTTCTTTGCGAGGCCCGCGATATTCGTCCAAACGTAAGCCATGGTATCGCGCGGACTGAGGCGCATTGCCTCGACAATATGAGCCTCGGATTCTTGGGCGCGACCGATAAAAATCTTACCATAGCCAATAAGGGCATGGGCGTGCGCAAGATTTCGATCCAGCGCCAACGCATGCTCACATTCGGCGATGCCCTGTGCGGCGCGCTTGGTGAGCATGTCGACAAGTCCCAACCACATATGGCCACGCACATGGTCGGGAGCCGACAATAAGGCTTTGGTCAATTTCGCTTCGGACGCTGCGAAGGCCGCCTCGGGATCGCTCACAAAGAGATAAGAGCCCGCGAGTGCGTCCGCGCCAGCCGATCCGATGAGTGCGTCGACATTTTCGGGATCGGCCAACAGCGCGCGATCGAAAAAGCTGCGCGCTTGCGCGACATGGTTAGGGGTCAGACCCTTGTTGAGCCAAGCCATACCTTGAAAATACAGGTCGATCGAGTTGGGGTTGGGGGTCCGTTCGGCCCGTCGCGCCTCGGCGGCGACGAGTTGGGCGTTCATCGCGCCTGCCAGGCGCGCGACGATTTCGTCCTGCATGTCGAACAGATCGGCGAGCGGCTTGTCGAACCGCTCGGCCCAGAGATGATTGCCCGTTTCGGCGTCGATGAGCTGGACGTTGACGCGCAGGCGATTTCCGCCCCGCTGTACACTGCCTTCGAGGACATAGCGGACGTTCAACTCGCGGCAGATGGTCTTCACGTCGAACGGCTTGCCTTTGTACGTGAACGCCGTATTGCGGGCGATCACGACGCCGCCCCGTATCCGTGAAAGATCGGTCGTCAGGCTCTCCGTAACCCCGTCGACGAAATGCTCCTGCTCGAGATCGCCTCCAATATTCGTGAACGGCAAAACCGCCATCGAGAGGCGCGGGGGGCCAGATTGTTCGCGCGCGAGGCCCGGCGCGAGCTTCGCTACCGCTGGCGCGCCGACTTCAAGCGAATAGACCCGGATCGGCTCGGCGATGTTCTTGAGCTGTGTCGCACCGAGATCGGTGATGGCGAAGTCGAGCCGCCCTTTCACTTGCCGGTAGGCGTCCTCGGACAAACAGATGGCGCCCGCCGCGGCGATACCCTCCAACCGCGCCGCGATATTCACCCCGTCGCCCATTAGGTCGCCGTCGCTTTCCTCGACGACGTCGCCGAGGTGAATGCCGATCCGGAACTCGATGCGCTGGTTGGCGGGCATCCCAGAGTTGCGCTCGATCATCGCGTTCTGAACGGTAATGGCGCAGCGCACGGCTTCGACGACGCTGCGGAACTCGACCAACGCGCCATCGCCGGTGCGCTTGAACACGCGACCGTTCTGGCCCGCGACCGTGGGATCGATGAGGTCGGCGCGCAGCGTTCGCAGCCGCGCGAGCGTCCGATCCTCGTTCGCGCCAGTCATCCGGCTGAAGCCCGCGACATCGGCGGCCAGGATCGCCGCTATTTTCCGGGTCTCGCTCATCGCGCCAGTCCCCCTCGATCCTGCCTAGCACAGAGACTGGCCCGACGCGTGAAGTTTCGACATGGGCCAACTACACCGAACCGCGGCAAAGCCGAACGACTGCACCGGGAGGTTACGGTGACGGTGCACTTGATTTAGACGGCATTGTTGACGCGTTCGTCATTCTGCGGACAGAAAAGTGCACTGTCACCGTAATCGCCGTGGCGGCCTTGCCGCCCGATCTCGGGAAGGGCGATGGTCAGCCGTCCGTCATGCCCGGCCTCGAGCCGGGGCATATAGACGGCGCGTTCGGTGATTATCCTGCGGACGTCGGCCTTGGTTACGGATCAATCCCCGGATCCAGTCCGCGGACGCGTATGACGAGACCGGAATGGAGCGCTTCTATTTGGGTCTAGGGGCCGAGTCGTTTCGCCGTTCGATATACGCCATTGCCCGCGACCCTATATCTTCCTGTAACAAATAGTGGAATTTCGCAGCGGCATCTTTCGCGAACGCGAGCATCCAGGCCTGCCGTTTTGCGCCGCTTTCGACGAATTGAGGGCTTTACGTCGGCGCTTCGTCGTCTCCCCACGGCTGGATCCCCGCTTTCGCGGGGATGACAGGCGTGTCGGCAACGCTGGACGCGTCGTCACGGAAGATTTATCGTTGAATTGCGGGAGGTCGTAATATGACCTTCCGTCATGCCCGGGCGGGCCATGCGTCGGGGTCGGCAGCTACACCGAGAGGGGCGCTTTGAGGGATGTTCCACAGCCCAGGCACGAAGACTTGTCCCGGCTTACGACCCGGATGGCCGGTAAGCGCCGGCCATGAACGGTTCGGCTGTTTCCCGATGATCATCGAAGCGCTTCCGGACCGACTGACCATGAGCCCCCCATGACGCGGAAAACTCCTGAAGACCTGCGCTCCGCCCGTTGGTTCGCGCGCGATGACTTTCGCTCGTTCGGGCAGCGCTCGCGCATGAACCAGATGGGCTATTCGGCGACTGATTATGCCGGCAAGCCCTTCATCGGCATCGTCAACACCTGGTCTGACCTCGCCCAGTGCCATGCGCATTTCAAGACCCGCGTCGAGGACGTCAAACGCGGCGTCCTGCAGGCGGGCGGGTTTCCCGTCGAGCTGCCGGCGCTCTCGCTGTCGGAGACCAACGTCAAGCCGACGACCATGCTGTATCGCAATTTCCTCGCGATGGAGACCGAGGAATTGATCCGCTCCCATCCGATCGACGGCGTCGTCCTGATGGGCGGCTGCGACAAGACGACGCCCGGCCTGCTGCTGGGCGCGACCAGCGCCGGCGTTCCCGCTATTTTCACGCCGGCCGGACCGATGCTGCGCGGCAATTGGCATGGCAAGGTGCTCGGCTCCGGTTCGGACACGATCAAATATTGGGAAGAGCGTCGCGCCGGGACCATTTCGGCGAAGGATCTCTCGGAGATAGAGATCGGCATCGCGCGGTCCTACGGCGTCTGCATGACGATGGGGACCGCTTCGACGATGACGGCGCTCGCCGACGCGATCGGCATGAGCCTGCCGGGCGCCTCCTCGATTCCGGCGGCCGATTCCAATCACATCCGCATGTGCGCGGACGCCGGCAGGCGCATCGTCGAAATGGTCTGGGAGGACCTCACCCCATCGAAGATCCAGACCGAAGCCGCCTATCGCAACGCGATCGTCGTTGCGATGGCGATGGGCTGCTCGACCAATGCGGTCATCCATATCGTCGCGATGGCGCGGCGCGCGGGTCACAGAATCGGGCTCGAGGATTTCGACTCCGCGAGCCGCGTGACGCCCGTCATCGCGAACATCCGGCCGAGCGGCGACAAATATCTGATGGAGGATTTCTACTATGCCGGCGGTCTGCTGGGGCTGATGTCCCGGCTGAAGCCGTTTCTCGACCTCTCGCAAATCAACGTCTCGGGCGAGTCGTGGGCGCGTAGCCTAGAGGCGGCGCAGGTCTGGGACGACGACGTCATTCGCCCGCTCGACCGTCCGATCTACGCCGAGGGCGCGCTCGCGGTGCTGAAGGGCAATCTGGCGCCCAACGGCTGCGTCATGAAGCCTTCCGCCGCCGAGCCTCGCCTGCTCAGACATTCCGGCCCCGCGCTCGTGTTCGACAATTACGCCGCGCTGAAGGCATCGATCGATCGCGACGACCTCGACGTGACCCCGGATCATGTCCTGGTGCTGCGCAACGCGGGGCCGTTGGGCGCGCCGGGGATGCCCGAATGGGGCGCGCTGCCGATCCCGAAGAAGTTGTTGAAGCAGGGGGTGCGCGACATGGTGCGCATTTCCGACGCCCGCATGAGCGGCACCGCGTATGGCGCCTGCATCCTGCACGTTTCGCCGGAGTCCTATATCGGGGGGACGCTCGCCGTGGTCCAGACAGGCGACGTCATCACGCTCGACGTCCCCGCCCGCACGCTCCATCTCGACGTGCCGGAGGCCGAACTCGCCCGCCGGCGCGACGATTTCCGCGCTCCCGCGCCGCGCTATGGGCGGGGGTATGGCTGGATGTTCTCGCAACACGTGAAACAGGCCGACCAGGGCTGCGACTTCGACTTCCTGGAAACGGATTTCGGCGCGCCCGTGCCGGAGCCGGAGATCAATTGATGCTGCCGGCCGCAGACGCGCGCGCCGACCGCGCGGCTTTCGAAGGCCCAAATTCGACCGGGACGCGGCCGGCGACCGCGTCTACAACTGTTTGAACCCAGAGTCTCTCCTTGCCCGTCATCGTCGACAGTAAAGAAATCCATCCGTTCCTGCCCTCGCTCGGCAGTCCGCTCGCGATCGAGCGGTTGCGCGCCGAGCATCAGGATATTCGCCCGCTCGAAATCGTCATCATCAATTTGATGGCGGACAAGATCTCGACCGAACGCCAGCTCGCGCTATGGCTCGGCAATACGACGCTGCAGGTCAATCTGAGTTTCATAGCTACCGACAGCTATGTGCGCGGGGTACGCGCGGGGCGCGAGACCACGAACACGCCGGCTGAGCACATTCGCAAATTCTATCGCCCCTTCAGCGAAATCAAACACAAGAAGATCGACGGGCTGATCGTCACCGGCGTCAACGCCCTGAAACCGCGCGTCGAGCAGGAGGATTTCTGGCCGGAAGTCGCGCAGCTTCTGCAATGGTCGACGACCAATGTATTCTCGTCGGTGTTCTTGTGCTGGGCCGCCAAGGCGGCGCTGAAATATTTCCACGATATCGACAGCATCAAGGCCGAGCAGAAACTGTTCGGGTTGTTCGAGCATCGGCTCTTGTCCGACAAGACCGGACTCCTGTTCGGTTTTCCGGATTTGTTTCCCGTACCGGTGTCGCGTTGGAAAAGCCCGAGGCGCGAGGACATCGCAAAATGCGCGGCGTTGGAAATTGTCGCCGATTCCGAGGAGTCGGGTCCCAACATCGTGGTCGAGTCCAACGCCCATGAGAGTCGGGAGCTCTACCCGAAGCGGGTCTACATTTTCAGTCATCCCGAATATGACACCGATACGCTCGGCATCGAGTATCGCCGCGACAGCGCCGCCAACCCCGCGCATCCGAAGCCGCTGCATTATTTCCCGAACGACGACCCCTCGCGTCCGGCGCCGAACCTCTGGCGCCAAACGGCGAACATCTACACCAACTGGGTCAAGGCGGTCTACGACACGACACCTTACGACATCAACGACATTCCGAAGGCGGCGCGGTGAAACCCCTCTCCCGCATTTGCGGGGCGCCATAGGGCGTCGAAAGGCGCTCATCTTCGATGGGTTTTGGCGCCGGATGAGCGTCGTCGCGGCCGGCAAGCCCGGCGAACCTACAGTGACATGACCTATGGCGCGTGTTTGTTGCTGTTGCGTGTTCCGCCGGGTTCTCGCGAGGCGGGACAGCGATTTTTTTGCGACATTTTCTTTCTGAGAAACGCAAGTTGTGCTATCGTCCATCATCGACCTATCGCTATCGGGAATCGACAATGGCTACGCGCTCCGAAAAATCCCGCCATCGCCAGGCGGCGTCCTCAGCGCTAGAGACGGCGCGTCGCCTCGCCCCGCGCCGCGCGACCGCAGACCGGCGGCTCCGCATTCTGGAGCGGCTGACGACGAGGCTCTCTGGCGCCATGTTGCGCGCGCCGAGGGGGCG
>JBAQGU010000462.1:0-3363 GCA_049287975.1 Roseiarcus sp. | reverse complement strand
GCAGACCGACATGGCGACGCCGGCGCTCGCGCGGTTCGGCTCGGACGAATTGCGGCACGAATTTCTGGCGCCGGCGATCACGGGCGAGACGGTCGCCTGCGTCGGCGTCTCCGAGCCGAGCGCAGGCTCCGACGTCGCGGCGATCAAGACCAACGCGCGCTCGGATGGCGGCGATTACGTCATCGACGGCGGCAAGATGTGGATTACCAATGGCGCGCAGGCCGATTGGATCTGTCTGCTCGCCAACACCGGCGACGGCCCCCGCCATCGCAACAAGTCGCTGATCTGCGTGCCGATGAAGACCAAGGGCGTCACGGTCGCGCGAAAACTCGACAAGCTCGGCATGCGCGCCTCGGACACCGCGCAGATCTTCTTCGACGGCGTGCGCGTGCCCAAACGCAACCGCATCGGCGAGGAAGGAAAAGGCTTCACCTATCAGATGATGCAGTTCCAGGAGGAGCGTCTCTGGGCCGCTGCGTCGTGTCTGAAGGGACATGAATACATCATCGCCGAGACGATCGCCTATACGCGTCAGCGCAAGGCCTTCGGCCATTCCATCCTCGACAACCAGACGGTGCACTTCAAGCTGGCGGAATTGCAGACCGAGGTCGAATTGCTGCGTTCGCTCGTCTACCGCGCCGCCGAGGCGTTGATCGGCGGCGCCGACATGACGCAGCTCGCGACCATGGCGAAGCTGAAGGCGGGGCAGCTCGGGCGCGAATTGCCGAGCGCGTGCCTGCAATATTGGGGCGGCATGGGCTACATGAACGAAACCCCGGTCAGCCGCGCGTTCCGCGACAGCCGCCTCGCCTCGATCGGCGGCGGCGCCGACGAGGTGATGCTGACGATCCTCTGCAAGGGCATGGGAACGCTGCCGGGGATGGGGCAGTAGCGGCGACCGCGGCTAGGCAGGGGTCGCGCATCAGCAAACAAGCCCTCTAGCCATCATTCCGAGTTCCGCACCGGCCCCCGGCCGGTCCCATTGGATGAAACGCCTTTCTGATATGCCGCAAGTTCTGACCTAATTTTTGGCCCAAAATCGGTGCCGGTCTCTTCTCTTTTTCAGTACATAGCTTCTCCAGCAAAATCAATGTGGTAACCGTTTGTTTCTTGTTAGCGAAGCGAGGCAACCCAGGGGGTCTGCATGCGCGGCGTAGTCTGGGTTGCTTCGCTGTCGCTCGCAATGACGCCCCCCCGATTGGTTGACCGAAGGCCCCCGCTCACGTTTCCGGGCGAGCGCACGCAATGATGTCAGACAGCCTGGTGTAAAATTCATGATATTTGCGACAGAGCATGGCCGGGCAAATTGAAAGGCGTGATGACTTGCACCTGCGAGACGCCCGACGGAACTGCCTTCTGCAAGACACGATGAGCGCGCATCAGATGCTGACACGCCGAGCGCATGTCGGAGCGTAAATCGTGATGCAGGACAGCGGAAATTCGCCCGGCGCGCAGAAGACCCAAATTATCGCTATCGAGGTCGTGTCCGATGAAAACCCTACAAGATCGCTTCATCGCCTCGAATGCCTCCAAAACGGCGAGATTGCCGCCGCCGATCGAGTAGACCGCCGCAATCTCAGAATCGGCGGCGAGCGCTCTCCTCACGAGTTCTCCGGTCGCCTTATCGATTCCGAGTCCTTCGCTGACATCGACGACGCCGAGGTGCGGATAGCGCGAGCGCAGCGCGCGCCGGAACCCGATTTCTCGCTCTTCTTCGCCTCGAAACCGATTGCTGCTGAGCGTAGCCAAGACCTTCGCCGGCCCAACTCCCAGCCATTGTCCGATGAGATAGGCGGCCGTTTCGCCAGCCGCACGGTTGTCCATGCCGACGTAAGCGACGCGCTGACAGTTGGCGACGTCGGAAACCAACGTGACGACCGGAATGCCTTTTGTGGAAAGCCGGTCCACGGCCGCCGCCACTTCCAAATCGTCTGGGGCCTTGAGCAGCAATCCGTGGCTTCCCCGCCGCCCGATAGTGTCGATGAGGGTCGCCGTCTCCTTGGTCGAACTGTCCTCGCGGAAATGGTAGCGGGCTCGGAACACGGCCGGTTGCAGCGCGGGCATTTCCGATTCCAATGCGGCGCGAACGGCCTCGAAGAACCGCTCGGGAGCTTGCATCACGACGTCGATGACAAATTTTCGTCCCGTCATGCCGGCCTGCTGGCTTTGCCCCTCGAGCTCCCGGATCGCTTGTCGCACGCGCTCGGCGGTATGCCGGCGAACGCCTTCACGGCCGTTCAAAACGCGATCGACGGTCGCCTCGCCGACGCCCGCTTGGATCGCGATCTCCTTGACTAGGAACGGGTGAGACATGGAAGCCGCCCTGATGGATTATTGATGGATTGAAGGGGCCTTTTTGCCGGTTGCCCTCTTTATATTGGGGGCGATGTTCAAGTCCATGGGAGGATCCTATGAAAGCCGACAATGCCCTCAAGCTCAGAAGCGATCGCGTTTGGCTCACCGAGGAAGCGTGCGACCTCGAAGACTTCAAGGCGATCGTCGAGCGTTCGACCAACCGCGCCGACTATCCCTACGCGAGCGAAGTCGCGTCGAATGTACTGATCTATGATTCTGCGACGGTGCGTAAGGCCGCCGCCGCGCCGGAAACACGGAAGGAAATTCTGGCCGAGTTGGTCGAGGTCCTGACGGACGGGCCGGGCATTGTAGTCTTTCGGGCCGCCTTCGAGAACCATGCTGCGCTCGATGCGTCGAACGGACATTATTGGGCGATCATCGCCGAACAGCATGCGACCAAGACGGGCGGCGGAGACCATTTCGCGAAGCCGGGCGCGAACGATCGCATTTGGAACGCGCTGGAAAAGCTTTGCTTGCGTGATCCTGAGGCGTTCGCCGCCTATTACGGGAATGAAATTATCGCGCTGATCAGCGAGGCGTGGCTTGGCCCCGCCTATCAGATCACTTCGCAGCTCAACGTGGTCAATCCCGGCGGTGCTTCCCAATCGGCGCATCGCGACTATCACTTGGGCTTTCAGACGGCCAAGACGATCGAACGTTATCCGGCGCATGTGCATCGCCTTTCGCCGGCGTTGACTTTGCAAGGGGCCGTCGCGCATTGCGACATGCCGCTCGAGACGGGGCCGACGCTCTATTTGCCGTTCTCGCAGACTTACCTACCCGGCTATCTCGCAACCGGCCGGCCGGAATTCGCCGAGTATTTCGCGAAGCGCCACGTTCAATTGCCTCTCTCAAAAGGCGACGCGGCGTTTTTCAACCCTGCTGTTTTCCACGGCGCGGGAACGAACCATTCCAAGGACGTGCGCCGCGTGGCTAACCTGTTGCAGGTGTCGTCGGCCTACGGCCGCGCCATGGAAAGCGTCGATCGCTTGCGCATGAGTATCGCGC
>JBAQGU010000461.1:0-4029 GCA_049287975.1 Roseiarcus sp. | reverse complement strand
GCTGACGCTGGCCGCGCTGAAACATGGACTGAGCGCCTCGTGAGCAAGGCCGGCCGCCGCTCCGCCGCGCGCCTCGCCGCCGCCCAGGCGCTCTACCAGATGGAGGTCGCCGACAAGGGTCTGGCCGACATTCTCGCCGAATTCGAGGCGCATTGGATCGGGCAGGAGGTCGAGGGCGATCAATACAACCCCGCCGAACTCGCCTTCTTCCGCGACATCGTCTCGGGCGTGCAGCGCGATCAACACGCGATCGACCGCGGCCTCGACGACGCGCTCGCCAAAGGCTGGCCGCTGCGGCGCATCGAGGCCTTGATGCGTGCGATCCTGCGCGCGGCTTATTACGAGCTCCGATCGCGCGCGGACGTGCCGGCGCGTGTCGCGATCATGGAATATGTCGACGTCGCCGGCGCCTTTTACGGACGTGAAGAGAGCGGGATGATCAACGCCGTGCTCGACGCGCTGGCGCGGCAGACGAGGGCCGCTGAGTTCGCCGCCACCAACGGTTAGTGACGCCAAACAAAAGCGCTGAGGCGGCGACGCGGAATGGGAATTAATTCCGCCTTTTGGACCGGAGCAGCGAATTCGGTCTAAAATCGATCCGCTCGCCGCGATGAAGCACTCAGTTCCGCGTCGTCGCTATCAGGAGCTCCAAAGGGGAGAGACGGCCATGTCACGGGCGACGCGCATTCTCTCGGACGGCGTCTTTTTTGGCGAGGGACCGCGCTGGCGCGATGGCCGCCTCTGGTTCAGCGACTTTCTTGCGCACGCGGTGAAATCGGTCTCTCCGGACGGCGACCTGCGCACCGAATTTGTCATTGACGACCAGCCCTCGGGGCTGGGCTGGATGCCGGACGGCTCCATGCTGATCGTGTCGATGACGAAGCGTCATGTCCTACGCCGCTCGACGGCCGGCGTGATCGGCGTTCACGCCGATTTGTCCCACATCGCCGCGTTCCACTGCAACGACATGGTCGTCGAGCCTTCCGGCGGAGCCTTTGTCGGCAATTTCGGCTTCGACCTCGATCACGAAATGACCACGCGCGGTCGGAAGCAGGTGTATGCCGATCACCCCACCGCGCTGCTCGCCTATGTCGCCGCCAACGGCGTGGTGAGCGTCGCGGCGAGCGAAATGCACTTCCCGAACGGTTCGGTGATCACGCCGGACGGAAAGACCCTGATCGTCGGCGAAACGTTGGGCGGATGCTTGACGGCCTTCGACCTCGGCGCCGGCGGAGCGCTCTCCAACCGCCGAGTTTGGGCCACGACTTTTCCACGCGCGCCCGATGGGATCACGCTGGATGCGGACGGCGCCATCTGGATCGCCAGTCCGGGGACGCCGGAGTGCGTGCGGGTTGCTCCCGGCGGAAAGGTCTTGGAAATCATCGACACCGGACAACCATGCTACGCGTGCATGCTGGGCGGCGACGACGGGCGCACCCTGTTCATGCTGACGGCTCCCCCTGCGAACGCTATCGACCGAGCCGGCCCGCCGGCGGGAAAGCTGTTGGTCGCCGAAGTCGAGGCCCCACACGCCGGCCTTCCATGATCGTGACGGCGAGAGAGGGCCGACGGAGCCGATTGCATTTGAACGAGAGGCCATCGATACCCTCATAGTCTGGAAACTCGACCGGTTGGCGCGCTGCGGCCTTTTCGAGGCTAGAGGTATGCCGCTACACAGTATGTGTTTTATGCGGTCTCGTAAAGGTGATCAGGTTGCCATGCGCACGGAGATTCACTATGTCATTCTTGAGACGTTCCTGTAAGTATACTGTGGTGCTGGTGGTAATTATTTGCTGTACGGCAGCGGGCGCTCAACAAAAAGTCTCATTGTCATCACTTACCGGGAATGGGTTCGAAATCAAAGGAACTATTTCGTTTACCGGAGTTACCATGATCTTGGTTCAGAAGGATAAAGATGTTTTTGTTTGCAATATATTTCAGTCCAAAGACAGCTCATATAATTCAACCTGCTTTCCCATCCGTTGAGTGAGCCCCTTTTTGACCTTGTGATGAATAGATCGTCCCACCCCGACCGAACGCTGCACGCCCCGCCCTTGCGGGGTTTCCCTGCGAAGTCCGGCATATGATAGTACCTTTATCATATGTGCGTCCTTGCCTCGGACAGGCGCCTGTGGTAACATAACGAATCTGACCCAGCGAAATCGCCACGCGCCTCGGCGTGACCGGCCCCGATCTCGAGCGCGAGGCGCTCGCACTGGAGAACTCGCGCCCACTTGGGCCCCCTGCGAAAGTCGTGGGGCCTTTTTTGTTGGGCGGACCCCGAAGACATTGTCGAATCTACCCATGATCCCATGAGTGCGTGTGATCGAAGTGTGGCAATACACGCGACGCGTCGTCCGACTGGAACCGACGGCCGACGGATAAGCGGCGGGTCCCGGAATGAGATCGACGCCGGCCAACAATGAACCTTCGACCCGTTCAAACGTTGTCGGAAACGCGTGGTTCGAAAATGACGCGCGTTTGTAGAGCCGGCGACTAAATTCGAATACTTACATCGCCCGGCCGTGGTTGTGAAGGTTGGTCAGTTCCATTTCCGCAAAGGAGGAGAGTATGGATAAAACAGTCGTAGGCGTGTTGGCAGCTATTGGTTCTATCGCGCCCATGGCCGCGGCGCACGCGGGCGTTACGCCTACTGAAGTCGATCGGGCTATGAATGCCAGCTCATTCGCCGAGCTGTTGCAATCGGTCCCTAATGCCCCAGCCATCTTGAAAGCCGCGAAGCAGCAACGGGCCGAGTCGCCCAAAGGCGACGAAGTACAAGTCGCGCAGCACCATCACCACCATCACTACCACCATCACCACCATCACTATCATCATCATCACCACCACCACCACCACTACTATTACTGAATTTGCACAGCTGCGACATCGGGTAAGCCTTACCGCCACAGCTGGCACAATCAGGGCCATCGAAGACGGCAGTCGTCGTCGATGGCTTTTTTGCGTGTAGGAGCCCCTTCGCACGCCTCGCGGATGATACAAGAGAGCGCGACACCGCATATGTCAGGCGGTGACCCTCACTATCCCATCGACGTTGGTGACGGAGCACAGGGCTCAAGGTTTGGCCTTGGCCGCACGCAACATGTGACGGTATATGCCATCGAAAGCGGTATTCGTCGACGACTTCCAGTGCGTGTCCGCGGCTAGGGTCGACCTGGCCTGGTAGATGCGTCGAGATCGTAGTTCTCGGTCGGCCGCTTCTTCTTCCGTCATATCGGCGAGATCGAAATTGTTCTCTTCGGGAACCAAGATGATCTGTGCCATCGGTTCACCAGGACGAAAGATATGAGTCTGGCCTTCCGATGGGGATTTGAAGACCATGAAGAACAGCATCGGCCACCAATTTCGCACCAGCGCCGGCACCGCAATTGGCACGGTGTCGGTTCGGTCGGAGTAAAACCGGGGATGCGGCTCCGTGCGGATAGCCCAGCCCTCGCCGGGATTGACGTCGAGCAGGAGCTGATACGTGTAAAATCGGTCGCCGAAATTCCGGAATGGCGGCCACAACACTCCTGTCTCGGGGTCGGGCCCAAAATCGCCTTCGAGATGGAGTTCCCCCTCGCGCGTCGTCACTCGTAGTTCGTTGGCGTACGGATAGAAGAATTCGATCCCGTATTGAGCGCCCTCTGTAAACGGAAGACAGTGCCAGACTTGTTCGGTCGAACCGTCCGCCCGCGGTTGGCGCTCGCCGCCCCAGCCCGGAATCTCGAGTTTCGTCCGACGAGGCCTCAGCCCGCGCTCCTGGTACCTGAGTTTCACGACTTGCATGACGATGCCCATTTGCCAAGCGGTTGACGAGCCATATGTTAACATGGCTGCATCGACGGCGAGAAATCCAAACTCCGGCGGCGACGCGTGGCTGGCTCTGTGCGCCAATGCCGGCGACGCTGTCCGTCTGGGATGTTCTGCAACACGAAACCTTTCACGATTGTGCGTGAGCGAAGCTGCGCAGGCCCGACGCTCGTCAGGCACGATCTGAAAGAAGGTGCTGTTGCGGCCGGGTTCGAT
>JBAQGU010000460.1:0-10123 GCA_049287975.1 Roseiarcus sp. | reverse complement strand
GTGCGCGTGACCTCGTCGCTGGGATCGTTCTTGTAGAACGCATGATAGCTGAGCCAGATCGGAAGCCACCGCTCCCAGTCGTCGGGGCGGGCGGGGCGGATTGCGAAATCGGGCATTTGGGGGCTCTCACATCGGGGATGAAATCCTAGACTTGGTGCGCGCGCCAGCGGCGGAAATCGAGCCGAACCAACTTTTAACGGGTCCGCACATCCCACGTTTACGGCGATCGGATGAACCGCACTTCGAATCCTTGCGCTTTCAATCAAGCCGCATCCGCAGTCAACGCCGGGCAATTCCGCCGCCGCGCCAGCGCGAGACAGGCCCGATCTCCGAGGGAAAGTCCGAGACTGCGTGTAGAGTCTCGCAGCGCCGCGGTCGCCTCCGCTTGGTCCGCGTCGAAATCGACGACGACCACGCCCAGACTTTCCACCAGCTTTCGTCCTTCGGAGGCGCTCAAGCCGCGTTCGCAGAGTTTGGTCACGACTTCCGCGAGATTGACGCTCGAGAGCAAAGCGCCGGGCAGAGCCGCCGCGACGTAGTCGGCGCCCGGCTCGTTCCAAAGCAACGCCAGCAGCGCGGAACTGTCGAGAACGGCCTCACTCAATCGCCGCCGCCTCACGCCGCTCCGCTAAGAGCTCGTCCACCGGACTGGGGCCCGGAGCCGCGCGTCGCTGAATCAAGGCTTGTGCCCGCTTGATCGCAACGGTGATGGGTTCCAGCACCAGAGCGCCGTCGCAAACCCGCGCGACGACCTTTTCCCCCGACCGTAGGCCGAGCTCGGCCCGGATTCGTGCAGGGATCGCGACGCGGCCGTTGGCCGAGACTGTCAGGGTTACGGCGTTCATTGAATCGGTCTCCGAGGCCGATTAATTGCAGATGTGGCACGTTTTGGAAACTTGTCAATTCTGCAGGAGCCGCTCTCACTTCTAGACTCATACAGAAGTCGCGTTCCCACGGCGAATCTGCTGAAATGTTTGGAGGAAAAGCTTAGGGACTCCGGCTCGGCGAGGCAACAGCGACGCTGAATTGCGTGCGTCTCGAGCTCAACTCTTCACCCGCGTCCCCTTCGGATCGTAGAGCGACTCGAAGCTGATGCGACACGGCCGGCGTTCCTGCGCCACGACCAATTCATACATGCCCCCGAGCGCCCATGCCTCGTCGACGCCCTCGGCGCGCTTGACATAGCCGAGGCCGATCGGCCGCCGCAAGGTATAACCGTAGCCGCCGCTGGAGAGATAGCCGACCAACTCGCCGTCGCGCAGGATCGTCTCGCGGCCGATCAGGACGACGTCCTCGTCGTCGCAGACGAAACTCGCGAGCCGCTTTTTCAGCGGCTCTCGCCGCGCCTCCAGCAGCGCCGTGCGGCCGAGAAAATCGCGCTTCCCGAGGCTCACCGCGAAGCCGAGGCCCGCCTCGAACGGATTGTCGTTGGGCGTGATGTCGGCGCCCCAGGCCCGGTAGCCCTTCTCGAGACGCAGCGACTCGATCGCGCGGTAGCCGGCGAGCGCGACGCCCAAACTCTCGCCTTCGTTCATCAGCGCGTCGAAGACCGCCGGCGCGTCGGCCGTCCGCATATGCAACTCCCAACCGAGTTCGCCGACATAGGTGAGGCGCATCGCGATCGCCTCGCGGCCGGCCGCCCCGATCTTGCGGGCGTGCCCGAAAGGGAACGCCGCGGCGCCGAGATCGTCCGGCGATATCCGGGCCAGCAACTCTCGCGCGCGCGGCCCCATGACGGCGAGCGCCGCGCGCTCCTCCGTGACGTCGTCGAGCCTGACGTCGAGGCCGCCGGGGATGTGATCGCGGATCCACGCGGCGTCATGGGTGCGAAACCCCGTTCCGGTGACGAGCGTGAAACGATCCGCCGCGAGCCGCGCGACGGTGAGATCGCATTCGACGCCGCCGCGCGAGTTCAGCAACTGCGTATAGGTCAGCCGCCCCGGCGGCTTTGCGACGTCGCCCGCGCAGAGAAAGTCCAGCGCGGGTTCGGCGTCGGGCCCGCTCACTTCAAATTTTGCGAACGAACTCTGGTCGAAAACCGCGACCCGCTCGCGCGTCGCGCGGTGCTCCTCGCCGACGGTGGCGAACCAGTTCTGCCGACCCATCGCGTATTCGTCTTTCCGCTCGACGCCGGGCGGCGCGAACCAATTGGCGCGCTCCCATCCGAGTTTCGAGCCGAACACCGCGCCGCGCGCCTTCAGGCGATCATACAGCGGCGATACCAGGCGGGGACGTCCGCTCAGATATTCCTCGTGCGGGAAGGCGATTGCATAATGCTTCGCGGTCGCCTCGATCACGCGCTCGCGCAGCCAGTCTTTGTCGGCGTGCGGCGAGGAAAAGCGCCGGATATCGACCGGCCAGAGGTCGAGCGGCGCCTCTCCGCTCATCACCCATTGCGCGAGAACCCAGCCCGCGCCGCCGCCCGAAGCGATGCCGAAGGCGTTGAAGCCGGCGCCGACGAAGAAATTCGCGCATTCGGGCGCGCGGCCGAGAATGAAATTGCCGTCCGAGGTGAAGCTCTCGGGCGCGTGGATCATCCGCCGCACGCCGACCTTCGCCAGCGCGGGCACGCGGGCGATCGCGTTGAGCATGTGCGGCTCGAAATGATCGAAATCGTCGTCGAACAGCCGAAACGCGAAATCGTCGGGAACATCGCCGCTGGTCCAGGCCTGCGGATCGGGCTCATAGCCGCCCATCACGAGGCCGCCGACCTCTTCCTTGAAATACGTGCCGCGATCGGGATCGCGCAGCGTCGGCGCGTCGCGCTCGAGGCCGGCAATCGGCTGGGTGACGACATATTGATGCTTCATCGGCTGCAGCGGCACGCTGACGCCCGCGAGCGCGCCGATCTGACGCGCCCATTGGCCGCCGCAGTTCACTATCCTTTCGCAGGCTATGGCGCCAGAATCGGTTTCGACGCGGACGATGCGGCCATTTTCGAAGCCGAAGCCGGCAACCCGCACGCCCTCGAAAAACCGTGCGCCATGGGTCCGCGCGCCCTTGGCGAGCGATTGGGTGATGTCCGAAGGACTCGCCTGACCGTCGGTGGGCAGGAAGCTCGCGCCGACGAGATCGGAGACGTCCATCAAGGGCCACATCGCCGCGACCTCGGCGGGCGAGATCAGATGCATCTCCATGCCGAAGCTGCGCGCCGTCGTGGCGAGCCTTTTGAATTCGGTCATGCGTTCGGCGTTGGTCGCCAGGCGCAGGCAGCCCGTCATCTTCCAGCCCGTCGCGAGCCCCGTCTCCGCCTCCAATCTCTCGTATAGCGAGACCGAGTAGCGCAGCACCTGCGTGATGGAGGCGGAAGAGCGCAATTGCCCGACGAGGCCCGCCGCATGCCAGGTCGACCCGGAGGTGAGCTGGTTCTGCTCCAGCACGATCACGTCCGCGCCGTGGTCGCGCGCGAGGTGATAGGCGGTCGAGCAGCCGACGATGCCGCCGCCGATGACGACGATCTCGGCGTGGGCGGGAAGATTTTCGCTCATTCCGGGAAGCCGCGCTTTTCGCTATGGGATTCCCGCGCGCGCTCGAATTTCGTCCGGCAGGTCGCGGCATAGGCGGCGTAGTCGACGCCGGGCGCCGTCAGGTGAAGTTCGGAAACCATCGCCCAGAGCATTTCGCGCAACGCCGAGGCGAGTTTCATCGCCTCGAAAGCCCGACGCGTCGCCTCGTCGGGCTTTTCGTCGAAATAGAGCGTCAAGAGGCGCATCTCCAGATTGGCGTCATACTCGGCGTTGTCCGCGAGGTTGGCCAGATCGAACATCGGCGTGCCGAAACCCGCGTATTCCCAGTCGATCAACCATAGGCGGCGGCCGTCGTCGAGGAAATTGCCGGGCAGCAGGTCATGATGGCCGAAGACGATCGGCATGGGAATCTGCGTCGCCTCCAACGCCGCCGCGAAGTCCATCAGTCCGGACAATTGAGGACCGATCGCGTGGCCGGCCGCACGCAAAGCATCGGCATAGTCGCGTATGACGTGGAAGACCCAGAACGCTCCGGCCTCGCCGCGGATCGCAACGCGCATTTCACGGTGGCCGCGCCGAACCAACGCGACGGCCGCCTCGATGTTTTCGCGTAAATCCGCCGCCGCTAGAGTGCGGCCCTCGACAAACTCCGAGACAAGGATGCCGTCGCCGACATACTGAATCCGCGGCCCCAGACCCGCAACCTCGGCCGCGCGGCTCGCCGCGGCCTCTCGTCGTCGCCAGACATGATGAAACGGAAAGTCACGCCCGACCCGCGCGACATAGGCGCCTTCGTCGTCCGTGACCTTGAAGCTCGCGTTGCTGAGGCCGCCGTGCAAGGGGGCGACGGCGGGCGTTCCGCGCCAACACGGTAGGGAACGCACGATCTCTTTGAGTTCGGCAGACACGACGGAAAACTCACGAGGAACCTCGGAGGAGGGTTCGAAGGGCGCTCGCTTGTCAAGATCGGAGTTTCGGGCCCACGACAACACTCGCAAGATCTGCTAAGATCGAGCGGACTGAGCTGACGGTCGGTCGACCCTCCCATCCGGGGAGGGTTCGATCAAACGAACGCGAACGGCCGATCAACGTGATCGGCGCGCAAAGGGGGACGCGAATGTCGATGACATCGGGTACGATCCGCGACGCCAGGACCCTGGCGCGAACACCGTTGTTCGCCTCGCTCGGCGCCGAGGACATTCGCGCACTCGACTCACGCTGCCTTTGGCGGCGGGTGCCTGCGGGCGAGTGGGTTATCGATTATCAGTCGGACGGCCAAGACGTCTTTTTCGTCTTCAGCGGGCAGGCCCGCGTCGTCATCACGACGGGCGGGCGCGAGATGATCCTGCGGGACATCAGGGAGGGCGAATATTTCGGCGAGTATTCGGCGATTGATGGCAAACCACGGTCCGCCGCGATTCTCGCGGTCTCGGATACGGTCGTCGCGCGTATGTCGGCGGCCTTGTTCTGGGAGGCTATCCACCGCCACCCCGGCGTGCGCGAGGGCGTTCTGAAGGAACTCGTAGCGGATGCGCGAAGGCTCAACGAGCGCGCCACCGAACACGCCAACTTCGACGTGCGCCATCGCCTGTGCGCAGAACTGCTTCGGTTGTCGCGGACGACCGGCGACAGCCGCGTCGTCGTTTCGCCCCCGCCGACCCACGCCGAACTGGCCGCGCGAATAAGCACCCACCGCGAGGCGGTAACGAAAATCCTCAACGCGCTGGAGCGGGATCGCCTGATTGCGCGAAGCCAAGGCGCGATCGTCCTGATCGACGTCGCGGGGCTTCGACGCATCGTCACGCTGGAGACGTGATGGGCGGGACGCACAGGCCCGCCATGGGAACCCGAAACGCCGCTGTTCACCGGCCGGCAAAACCATGAGTGACGCTGTCGAGACTCGTGAGGTCCGCCTCTAGTATTTCGAACATCGTCTGCTTCCAGCCGTCTTTGGGCGCGGCCTCCCCGCGGCCCGCGCTGCGCCGGATCCCGCCTAGAACGGTGAAACCGGTCAAGGCCGCTGCGACGATGGCAAGGAATACGATCGTCAACATCGCGCTCTCCGAGGCGTATCGCGTCGCGCGGTCCGCGTCGGCGCTCGCCATTGTGAACGCCGCGGCGCGGGGGGCCGCCGTGATCAGTCGCCCCTGGACGAAGTCGACGACGTAATTTCCCTTGTGGGCCAATCCGCTGACCCCGTAATTGTGCATCAGGTCGGTGTCGCCGGCGGGCATCGCTTGGGCGCTGAGGCAACCCGCAACCAGAGCGGCGCCGATCAGTCCAGGTATAAACTTCCTAGTCATGTTCGTTCCTCGCTCTGCCGAGTTACCCATCGGGAGCCGCTCGAAGGTCCGCTCCCGGCTCCACCAGTTGCAACATAAGGCTCTGTTGACCGTCTCGCTGTGGCATTTGCCACATCGCGAACGCGGCGTGCGCAGCGCGGCGGCTATCCCGTTGTGTGCGGAGCTGGTATTGTGCTCGTCCGAGAGGGAGGGTCGCCAGCATGAAAACTGAACTTCGCCTGGATCACGTCGCGCTTTCGGTCCGCGATCTCGCTACGAGCGTCAAATTCTACTCGGAAGTGCTGGGGTTACCAGAGATCGAAAACAGGACCCGGCGTCCCACCATCCGCTGGTTCGGGATCGACGGAACCCGCGCTTTCCACCTCATCACGGGCCGCGACGAACCGCCGCCGGATCGGCCGCTATCCTCGCATTTCTGCCTGTCGACCCCGAAGTTCGACGAAACCCTGGAATGGTTGAGGGAAAAGGGCGTAACGTTCGTCAATCTGGCCGGCGAGCTTGGGAAATATTCCTTCCGGGCCGACGGCGTCAGGCAAACCTATTGCCGCGACCCCGACAATTATTGGGTCGAGATTTGCGAATCGGATGAGAACGGGAAGGTCGGGTAGGATCGCGCGCTACGTCGCTCGATCCGCAATGCGCTCAACCCCGCGCCCCTGAGCGGACGATTGCAGTGGTGCAAAAAGTGAAGAATTTCGCAACAGCGATTTTAGGCTGAAAAACAAGGGCTTTTGAGAGACGGCAGCCCAACCGTTCTCCGATTTCCAAGGGCGATGCAGTCGGCGGTGTTTCGCTCAAATCCGCGTGTTCGATTTGCTGCTCGCCAATCGCAACCGTCCGCCGGGGCATTCTTCTTTCTCCGACCGAGAGGCTGGGCTTCTCAAAATCAGGGTCCGCGAACGCGCCAACGGCAACGGCAATCAGATCAGGGCTCCGTTCGGCCTCCCAGCCAAAATGCCTGGACCGAGCATGTAATGCGTCGTTCGACCCTCGGTGGCCCAGACGAGCCGCCGGGAGGCCTCGTCCACCGTGACGATCGGCTCCCGCGCGACCATGCGTTGCCGCATACGCCACGCTGACGCACTATTTCCCGCAGGGAGAGCTATTCGATTGACGATGCGGCCAGGGCGCTTCTCCGGAAGATCGCGTGCCCATGCTGACTCGCTGATACTTGAAGGCGGCGGCAATCAGTTTTAGAATTCTCCCGTGCAACCCAAACGTGTTGAAAATGTATGAGTGATCCCGCGCGATCCCACCATGATATGGGCGGCCTCATGGCCGGCGCGATCGAGCTCGTCGAGCACGATTACGCGCTGTGGGAGAAACGGGTCGATGCGATTCTTGTGCTACTGTCGGGCAAGGGGCTAATGACAGTCGACGAGCTGCGGCGGAATATCGAAAGTCTCGGCGCCGACGCCTACGACCATATGACCTACTATGAGCGCTGGGTATACGCCATCGCACAGACGATGATTCAGCGTGGCGTCGTCACAGTCGACGACCTGGGCCGAAAAATCGCTGAAGTACAGAGTCGCTCCGATGGCGCGTCCTGAAGCGGTCGAGCCTCGCTTCCTTCCTGGCGATCGCGTTTCGGTGCGGGTCGCCTCGCCAATCGGCCATGTGAGGACGCCCTATTATATTCGAGGCAAGTCCGGCCTCGTCGAGCGGATCTGCGGTATTTATGGCAATCCAGAGGAGCTCGCGTACGGACGAACGGGCGAGCCTGAGCAGCCGCTATATCGCGTTCGTTTCCTACAGCGCGACGTCTGGCTCGATTATCAAGGCGCGGCCGCTGATACGCTCGACGTGGAGATCTACCAGCACTGGCTGGAGTCGGGGAAATGAGCATGGGCCACGATCATGATACAGAGCACCTCGATGCCTCGACGACGCATCGTCATCCGGCCCGAGCCGATCTGGACGACACGCTCACTTATTATCGCGCGATGGAAATAGCGCTCCGTGAGTTGCTGATTGAACGCGGCGTTCTCGACGCCTACGAAATCCATCGCCAAGTCGAAGAAATGGATAGCCGAACCCCCGCGCAGGGCGCGCGCGTCGTGGCGAGAGCATGGGTCGATCCGGAATACAGGAAGCTCCTGCTCGCCGACGGTAACGCTGCCTGTGCCGCTCTCGGCATCAACCGCGGGCCTTACAGGCTCGTGGTGGTCGAGAATACGCCCGAAACGCATAACGTGATCGTCTGCACGCTTTGCTCTTGCTATCCGCGCTGGCTCTTGGGCCTCCCCCCGGATTGGTACAAGAGCCGAAGCTATCGCTCGCGGATGGTTCGTGAACCGCGCGCCGTCTTGCGCGAGTTCGGCGCCGAGATCGCCGACGGCGTCATCGTTCGCGTGCACGATTCCACGGCCGATATGCGCTATTTCGTCTTGCCCCAACGTCCCGCCGGGACGGACGGCTGGAGCGAAGAGCGGCTCGCAGAATTGGTCACTCGCGACTCCATGATCGGCGTGAGCGCGACAAAGCGCCCTTGATCTCTCGCGGCGACGCTGTCGCTGGCTCGCAGTAAGCGCGGCGTTCGCGTGCGCGTTGTCGGCCGAATGCCAGCTACTTCTGCGCGAGCGGGCAGCCGCCGTCCGCGAGCGAGCGGAAGGCCACGTCGCCGGGGATCGTGCCTATGATTTTGATGTAGTCCCAGGGGCCGGTCGATTCCCCGGGCTTCTTGGCCTGCGCCAGATAGAAGTCGTGAACCAGGCGACCGTCGATGCGCAGCCGCGCGCCCGGCGCGAAGAAATCGTCGACCGGCAGCTCGCGCATTTTTTCCATTACCGCGGGCGCCGCGTCCGTGCCGGCGGCGACCACCGCGCGCAGATAGTGCCGGGTCGCGGAATAGACGGCGGCGTGGTTCGCCGTCGGCATCGTCGTGTGCCGGGCGAAGAAGCGCTTGGCCCATCGCCGGCTCGCCTCGTCGCGGTTCCAATCGAACGCGGTGACGAAAGTGAGACCCTGCGCGGCCTGCAGGCCGAGGCTGTGCAAATCGGTGATGAAGACGAGGAACGAGACCAGCGTCTGTCCGCCGGTGACGAGGCCGAACTCGTTCGCCTGCTTCGTCGCGGTCGTCATGTCGCCGGCTGCATTCGCGAGCGCGACCACCTTGGCGCCGGACGCCCGCGCCTGCACCAGATACGAGCTGAAATCGGCGGTGTTGAGCGGGTGGCGCACGCCCCCGACTACCTTGCCGCCCGCCGCGTTGATGGCGCGCCGCGCATCGGCCTCGAGCGAATGCCCGAAGGCGTAGTCGACGGTGATGAAGAACCAAGTGTCGAGCCCCTTGGCGACATAAGCGCGCGCAACGCTGGTGCTGAGCGCGTAGCTGTCATGGAGCCACGACGCCTCGGTGGGCGTGCAGTCCTTGCCGGTGAAGTCGGGGGTGCCGACGGCGGTGGCGATCACGATGCGGTTACGCTCCTTGGCGACGGCCTCCACTGCCAGCGCCACCGCGGAATTGGACAGGTCGACGATCATGTCGACGTGATCGACGTCAAACCATCGGCGTGCGATGCCGGCGCCGATATCCGCCTTATTCTGATGATCGCCGAACACCACCTCGATGGGCTTACCGAGGACGCTCCCGCCCATGTCCTCCGCCGCCATGCGGGCCGCCACCACCGAGCCGGCGCCCCCGTAATCGGAATAGATGCCTGTCTGGTCGTTGAGCACGCCGATTTTGATGACGCCGTCCGAGGCCCGCGCGGCGCCCGCGAGCAATGCGGGCAGAGCGAGCAAAAGATCGCGACGGGTGGCAGGAATGGTATCGGCCTCCCTGAGCGGCTGAAAAACGGGTGGCTTCGCGAGTTATACGCATTCCGAGAAGCGCCCGCAATAACCACCGGGACGCGGATCGCGGGCTTACTCAATTTTCAACGTGCATGGAGATAGAGCGGGTTTGGCCGGCTCTGTTGAGTAATCCGGTTGCCAAACTCGATTCAATGGCAACACGTTTATGCACTTTCGCCGCGAACGGCAGCTTTCCCGCATTGCCGACATTCAGATCGGCGGCGGCGCCGCCTTCCCCGCGTCCGCGACCTCGGTTTTGCGGCCAGCAATCCCCAGGGGGAGAGGCGTCGTCTTCACGCCAACAAAATGCGAGTGATGTCCGCGCCATCCTCGGCGTCGACGACGGTGAACAACAGGCCCTCCGCCGCCCATTGACGAAGCTGCCCGAGGGAGACGTACCGACGGTTGGTCGTGTCATACAGGCGGCTGCGAGCGTAGCGTTTCACAAGGATCGCCTCAGATTTCGACGCGGATTTCACGGATCGCCCCTTCCTGCCATGTTCCACAGGCATGGTAGCTTGCGCGTGCGAAAAACTCTACCGCTCCAGCCGATCG
>JBAQGU010000459.1:0-4554 GCA_049287975.1 Roseiarcus sp. | reverse complement strand
GCGCTACGCCGATCTTCGGATCGCGGGCGAACCCGGCGTCGGCCCCACGCCGCGCCGTGCGGGCAGGGCAGGGGAGCGCCTCACTCCCGGCCGAGGCTCTCGCCGGGGCCGGCCTCGGCCAGGGCTTTGCCGACCTCGAGGCCGAGATCGTCCATCGACGTCTGCTCGCGCACCGAAAGATCCTCGCCCTTGGACTGGCGCTCGGCCTGCTCCGGCGAGCGCGCGACGTTGATCGTCACGTTCGCCTCGACCTCGGGATGCAGGTGCACCGGCGTCTTGTGCAAGCCGAGCGCCTTGATCGGCTGCGGCAGCGAGACCTGGTTGCGATGGACTGAAAAGCCCGCGGCGGCGGACATGATTTCGGCGATGTCGCGGGCGGAAACCGAACCATAGAGCTGACCGGTTTCGCCGGCCTGGCGAATGATGATATAAGTCTGCCCGTCCAGCTTGGTCGATTTCTCCGCGGCGTCGGCCTTGAGATGCTGATTGCGCACTTCCAGATCGGCGCGCTGGCTCTCGAACTTCTTCTTGTTGTTCTCGGTCGCGCGCAAGGCTTTGCCCCGCGGCAGCAAGAAGTTGCGGGCGAAGCCGTCCTTGACCCGGACGGTGTCGCCCATATGGCCCAGTTTGGCCACACGCTCCAATAAAATCACTTCCATGTCGAACTCCTTTTTCATTTGGGTTGGGGTAGGGGTCTCACGCGCCGAACTTCGGGGCGGCCGCGCGAGCCCGGAGCGAAGCCACGCTTTCGATCAGGCCGATCGCCGCGACCGCGGGCAGCACCCATTTGGGCGCGACGAGGCAAGCCACATAGAGCGCAGCGATCAACGCGGGTCGCCCGCGGACGCGGCGCGAGAGTGCGTGCAAGACCGCCAATCCCTGCAGGACATAGACGACGCCGAGGCCGCCGACGAACAGAGCGGCGAACTGGCTGGTCGGCTCCGGCGCCGCGAGCCAGGTCCCCAGCGCCACGATCAATATCGCGCCGAGCGCCGGCGGCAGCACCAGCGAAGTCGGCACGTCGGGCCAGGAACGGGTCAGCCGCTGCGAAAGCTGGGCCGAGCGCGCCGCGGCGTAGAGGTTCACCGCGAACATCAGCGTCGTCGAGCACGCGATCGCGGGCGGCGAGAATTTGACGACGAGGCGCAGGATGTCGTCCAGCGTGAAGCCGTCCGGCAGGTTCGACGGGCCGAGCGCCTCTTCGATCGCCGGCCGCAGAAAAGTGGCGACGGTCTCGACGCCCTTCTGATAGCCGCCATAGACGACGATCATCGCGACAAGCGCGCTGGCGCCGATCGCAATGCCGATGCAAGCCGTCACGACGACGAGAGTGCCGACGCCGGGGCCGGCGCTCGGCGCTGCACTCGGGCGCAGCGGAGCGGAGGGAACGGGGGGTCTGCGAAAAGAATCGAGCCTCCACGGACTGCCGTGAAGAGTGGCGAAGGCGGCCAAACCCCAAGCGGGCAGGGCGACGGTCAGGCCGAAAAGCATGCCGGAAAAGGGTTCGATCGCGCCCGCCACGACCGCGCAGGCGGCGCAGAGCGCCACCAGGCCCGCATCGACGCCCCAGCCGAGGGTCGCTATCATGATCGGCAACGGCGCCAGATACGCCAGCGCCAACGCCAGAGCGGTGCCCTGGACGGTGACGACGAAGAGGAGCGCGGACGCGAGCCCGGCGCCGATCCCCATGCCGATTCGGTTCAACATTTCACTTCCGCTGTCCCGCGAACGATGCGGTTAGGAACAGAGCGGCGACACCACTTCGTCCAACGCTCGCCGCGGCCGGAGCCGCGGGGCCATCTATTCGCTGCTAACGAATTACGTAGGGCAGGAGGCCGAGGAAGCGGGCGCGCTTGATCGCCTTCGCCAGTTCGCGCTGCTTGCCGGCGGAAACCGCCGTGATCCGCGAAGGCACGATCTTGCCGCGCTCGGAAATGTAACGCGAGAGGACGCGGGTGTCCTTGTAGTCGATCTTCGGCGCGTTCGGGCCGGTGAAAGGGCACGACTTGCGGCGACGGAAAAACGGGCGGCGGGGGGCGGTCGGCATCAGAAGGCTCCCGCTTGCGCGTCGTCACGCGAACGACGAGGACGGTCCGGCCGATCGCCGCGGTCCGGACGGTCGCCGCGATCGGGACGATCGGAACGGGCGCCGCGCGGGCCGCGACCGCCGCGTTCCTCGCGGTCGCCGTCGTCGCGCTTGCGCAGCATCGCCGACGGGCCGGTCTCGTGCGCATCAACGCGCAGCGTAATGAAACGGATCACGTCCTCGTTGAGGCCGAGCTGGCGCTCGAGTTCCACGATCGCCGACGGCGGCGCGTCGATGTTCAAAAGCGTGAAATACGCCTTACGGTTCTTTTTGATGCGGAAGGCGAGGGATTTGAGACCCCATGCCTCGACCTTCGACACCGAGCCGCCTTGCGCGGCGATCAGCGACTTGAGCTGTTCGGTGAGAGCTTCGACCTGCGGCGCAGTCACGTCCTGACGCGCCATATAGACATGCTCGTAGAGAGCCATGATCAGCCTTTCTGTTTCCCATCGCGTCCCACGCTGAGCCCTTCGAGCCCCGTGGAAAGGCTCGACTCGGATCCATCGAAGGCGGGAACACGGGAAGACGGGTCGAGCCCTGCCGTCCGACTACGCGAGCGCAGCCGTCCAGCCTTCCGTTCAGCCCCCAGCGGGACACCTCGAAGTGGCGGGTTATAGGCGCGCCCATCCAAAGCGCAAGCAAAAATTGGACGTCCCGGCGGGGATTCCCTTCCCCGCCTCTTGCGGGGAGGGGAGAGCAGCAGCTGCTCACTGCGGCGCCGAGAAGCTCAACACGCGATCGGTGGGAAAATCATAGAGCTTGCCGGTCTCGCCCCAGCCGGGTGAACAGAGCGCGACGATCTTGGGCGCCAGGTCGTCGGGCGTACGCAGTGTGAGCGGGTCTTCGCCTGGCATCGCGGCGGCGCGCATCCGCGTCCGCAACGCGCCCGGATTGACGAGCATGACGCGGACCTTCGAAGTCGTCGCGGTCTCGGCCGCATAGGTTCGGGCGAGGGCGTCGAGCGCGGCTTTCGAGGCGGCGTAGGGCCCCCAATAGGCGCGAAAGTCAGCCCGGCTCGCGGCGCCCGACGTCACGAAAACCACGCGCCCGGCCTTCGATTGGCGCAGCAGCGGATCGAGGGAGCGGACGAGGCGCCAGTTGGCGGTCACGTTGACGCTCATCACGTCGTCCCATTGCTTGGGGTCGACGTGGTGCAGCGGCGACAGCGGGCCCAGCACGCCGGCGTTGCCGACGAGAACGTCGAGACGGCCCCAACGCCGAAACAGCGCCTCGCCGAGCCGATCGATCGCCGCATGATCCTTGAGATCCAAGGGGACCAGGGTCGCAGAGTTTTCGGCGCCGCGCCGCGCGGCGCGAATCGCGTCGTCGAGTTCCTCGAGTCCGCCCTGCGTACGCGCGAGAGCGACGATATGGACGCCCTCGGCCGCCAAGGCCAGCGCCACAGCGCGGCCGATGCCGCGAGAGGCGCCGGTGACGACCGCAACGCGGGGGCCGAGAGCTTCGAGGGTTGCATTCATTCTTCACGCCATCGCCTTCTTCCGCCGCCGTCCGCGCCGGGCGTCGCCGACGTAGCAGGCCGCTGCGCAGGTTTCCATATTCGTCAAAGAAAATCAGCGCTTGATCGGCCCTGGTGCGTCAAAGTTGTTCCCTAAGTCGCGGCTATGGTGTAAGGTTTCAGGACGTTTTGGAAATAAGCAAATTGTGAAGCGGGCGCTGTCGCGCGTTTGGCGGCGGCGATTATTTTTCTCGAACGCGCTGGGGCGAGCGCATCGCGGGGGCGTCAATGTCCAATACTGAGGAACAGCGGTCGAATGGAAGCGCGGCCAAGCACGAACGCGCGGTTCGAACTGTCACGAGGGCCGACCTTTCCGAGACGGTTTACCGGCGGGTCGGATTGTCGCGATCCGAATCCGCCGAACTCGTGCAGGAGTTTCTCGACGAAATTTGCGACGCGGCGGCGCGAGGCGAGACGGTCAAGCTCTCGTCGTTCGGCTCGTTCGTCGTGCGTTCCAAGAGCGAGCGGATCGGCAGGAATCCCAAGACGGGCGTCGAAGTGCCGATCCTGCCGCGACGCGTGATGGTCTTCAAACCGTCCAATGTGCTGAAGGCGCGCATCAACGGCGTTTCCGCGCCCGACGAGACTTAGAGGGCAGGGCGCTGGCCGGGCGAATGGAAATGGACAAGAGCCCTGACGCCTTCCGCACCATCAGCGAAGTGGCGGAAGGTTTGGCTCTGCCGCAGCATGTGCTGCGGTTCTGGGAAACGCGGTTCCCGCAGATCAAGCCGCTGAAGCGCGGCGGCGGTCGTCGATATTACCGGCCGGAGGACATCGAGCTGCTGGGCGCGATCAAGCGCCTGCTCTATGGCGAGGGATACACGATCAAGGGGGTGCAGAAACTGCTGAAAGAGCAGGGCGTCCCCGGTTTGATTCGCTCCACGGCGACCGCGCTCGGCCCGGCCGCCAAGCCGCCACGGGCTCCGGCGGCGCCGCGTGAGCGGAGCGCGCC
>JBAQGU010000458.1:0-2242 GCA_049287975.1 Roseiarcus sp. | reverse complement strand
CGGCGGTGCGGCCGAGTTCGCCGCCTTCCGCGTGCGTCGAGAGCGCCGCGAGCGCGACGCCGACGACGCCGAGCAGAGCCGCGACTGTTGCAAGGAGGAGGGCGTGACGCGGCATCAGTTATCCCCGAGGAAGCATGTGAGAGGAGCGATTCGACGCCCAAGCGAAACGAAACGTTCGGCCGCCGCGGCGGAGCGGCTCCCTCGATACAGGAAACGATCGCGTTTTGCATGTTGCGGCAGTTCAACGCCGGCGTCTTGTTGCTGTGAGTCGATCGCCGTCGCAACCCGGAACAGTAACTTCAACTGCCAGGTGGTACTGTATGTGTGCGCATCGGCGTATAATGCATCTTTCCTGTACAACTGCGTAAGCAGGCATTGTGGCTACTAATACAACGATTGGCACACGTCTGGCCCTGATGACAGCGGGCTGCGCAGGTATCCCAATTCCTGCGACAATCGAAACTGCAATCTGCCAGTACACTCTCTGTGCCTATTCCAACCAAGGCTGCCACTGCTAGTCCTAGTGCGAGCGCGAACCGTTTCATTCTCAGTCCTCTTGTTTGGGTTCGATTGACCCGCGCGCTTCCGCTGCTCAGCCATGCCTCCGCTCTTCTCGAAGTCGCGACTGCAGCGGAAGCTATCGTTGCGGCCTTCGCAGACCGGGCGGATCGAGGAAGTATTGCATGAACACCAGGTCGAGCCAGCCCCCGAACTTGGCGCCCACCTCGCGCAGCGTGCCCGCCCGCTCGAAGCCGAGCCGCTCGTGCAGTCGGAGCGAAGCGGGGTTGGCTGCGTCTATGCCTGCGACCATGACGTGCTTGCCCAGGCCGCGAGCGCGAGCGAACAGCGGTTCCACAAGTTTGCCGCCGAGGCCCCGGCCGCGCATGTCGAAGCGGATGTAGACCGAGTGTTCGACTGTATGTCGGTAACCCGGCCAGGGCCGAAAATCGCCGAATGTCGAATAGCCCAAGACCGAACCGTCCGCCGCGTCCTCCGCGACGAGCACCGGGTAGCCCAGGCCGGTTCGGCCGGCAAGCCATGCTCGGCGGTCCTCCAGCGTCGCCTCCTCATCCGTGTACACTGCCGACGAGGTTCGGATGACCTCGTTGTAGATCGTCAGGATGCCGGGCAAGTCGGCTTCGGTCGCATCGCGAACCCGCATGAATCCCTCGAAATCGGTGGGGCCGACCCAAATTCCCTCAACCTTCGCTCGGCAACAAGAGGGTGCTGTTCCAAATGCTGCGATTTTGCGCCAAAAGTCAGGGCGAGAGGCGAGGAAGCGATGAACCCTGCTGGAACGACACTACCGCTCGACCGCGACCAGCTCGCGTCCTGGAAGGGACGCCGGGAGATCGCCGACGATACGATAACGGCGACGCCTATGGCCGCCCTCGCGGCCACGCTCGATCGCGACGACCCGCCTCCGCGGCTCGGCGATCCGCTCCCGCCGCTCTGGCATTGGCTGTATTTCCTGCCCCTGCATCGGCAATCGCAAATCGGCCCCGACGGGCACGCCCGACGCGGCGGCTTTCTGCCGCCAGTTCCGTTGCCGCGCCGGATGTGGGCCGGCGGCCGCTTCCAGTTTGGTCAGCCGCTGCGCGTCGGCGAGCAGATCCGCCGGACCTCGACGATCGCGGACGTCAGCGTGAAAGAGGGCCGCAGCGGAACCCTCGTTTTCGTGCTGGTGCGCCACGAAATCGTCGGCTCCTTCGGCGGCGTGCTGACCGAGGAACACGACATCGTCTATCGCGACCTGCCGCGCGCCAGCGAACCGTCTCCGCCCCCGCGGCGCGCGCCCGCCGACGCCGTCTGGCGGCGAGAAATCACGCCTGACGCGGTGCTGTTGTTCCGCTATTCCGCGCTGACTCTCAACGGCCACCGCATCCACTACGATCGTCGCTACGTGACCGAAGTCGAGGGCTACCCCGGCCTCGTTGTCCATGGTCCTTTGATCGCGACACTGCTCGCCGACCTGGCGCGCCGCAACGACGCGCGTCCGCCGACCGGCTTTAATTTCCGCGCCTCGAGCCCGCTGTTCGATACCGCGCGCTTCGCCGTCCGCGGCTCGCCCGCGCCGGACACCGCCTCGGCGAAACTGTGGGCGCAAGACGAATCGGGCGCGCTCGCGATGGAGGCGGAGATTCGGTTCGCCGAGCATACATCGGAGCGAAGCAACCCAGGGGCTACCTGACGCGGCGTAGGTTGCTTGGTCGCTTGGCTCCTCGCAATGACGGGCCAGCGT
>JBAQGU010000457.1:0-2602 GCA_049287975.1 Roseiarcus sp. | reverse complement strand
TCGTGTTGTCGCTCGCCTTCTCGACGATGTTCAATTCGACCACCTTCTCTTCGAGCAACCGTAGGCTCCAACGCGCGAAGCCCTCGGGAGCCGGCGAGCAGGCCAGGGCGATCAGTTTGGCCTCCGTAGCGCCGTCGAAAATTCGCGGACGAGCGGAGTTCGAATTGTATTTGCGCACCAGCGTCGCCTCGAATCCTTCCTCGACCAATTGTCGTCGCGCGCTACCGACGGTGTTGACGCTGGCGTCCAGCGCCGCCGCGATTTCGCCGTCCGTCCAGCCGTCGCCCGCGTTCGAGGTGTCCGCCTTCAGCAGGATGCGCCTTCGTGATCAATTGCGCCGATCGCTTGCCCGACTTGATTATCGCCTCGAGTCGCTCGCGCTCCTCGGCGCACAATTTCACCACGTACTTCTTTGCCCCTGTACCCGTCCCGGCCACGAATCAGCTCCATCCTCGCCCCGGCGGCGTGGCTACAGAGATTCAGAAATGCCCCCAAGTTTCAAGGACGCGGGCGACTAGGACACTGACATGACCACTCCTGACTACATCATCATTGGGGCCGGGCCAGCGGGCTTCGTTCTTGCCGCACGCCTCAGCGAGGACAGAAGCACGAATGTCCTCTTGCTCGAAGCGGGCGAAACGGATCGGCGGCTCATCATCTCGATGCCAGCAGCGGTGCCCTTTACCTATCAGGACAAACGGCTGAGCTGGGGCGAAGAGGCCGGGCCGGAGCCGCACCTTGACGGCAGGATGATCGACGAAAAGCGCGGGCGCGTCCTGGGCGGATCGACCTCGATCAACGCCATGATTTTTAACCGCGACAATCCGCGCGATTTTGACGGTTGGGCGACACAGGGGTTGGCCGGGTGGGGGTGGCAGGACGTGTTGCCCTATTTCAAACGCATGGAGACGTTCGCCGAGGGTGTGAACGACACCCGCGGTGGCTCTGGGCCGCTTAAGGTAAGACGCGCCGAGGCGCGCCACAAGCTTTATGACCGCTTTATTGAGGCTGGCGAGCAAGCGGGATATCGCCGCCCGGCGGATCACAACTCCGGGGACCAGGAAGGTGTGCATATTGCTCAGCAAATGGTCGGTGATGGCCGCCGCTGCAGCGCGGCCCAGGCCTATCTGCATCCCAATTTACATCGTCCAAATCTCGCCCTGCGCACTGGCGTTCTTGTACAGCGCATCCTGATCGAGGGCGGCCGCACAATTGGAGTGGAACTGGCCACTGGAGAAAAGATTCACGCCGGGCGTGAGGTTCTCATAGCAAGCGGCGCCGTGGGCGCGGCGAAGCTACTGCTGCTCTCGGGCGTCGGCCCAGCGGATGAACTGCGCGCGCTTAACCTGCCCGTGCTGGATCAGCCGAATGTCGGTCGTAATCTGGAAAATCACCCGGGCGTCAATGTCCAGCACACCTGCCGCTACGAGGATTCTCTCGCGTCGAAGCTTGGCCCGCTTGGCCGGGTGCGGCTCGGGCTGGAATGGCTGCTGTTCCATCGTGGGCTGGGCACCTCCAGTTTCTTCGAAGCAGGGGCTTTCATCAGGAGCCGCGACGATGTCGACTACGCCGACGTGCAGTTCGAGTTCCTTGCCCCTGACGCGTCGTCTTGTGGGCAACCGGCTCGAGGCAATTCCGGGTTACCAGCTATGGGTCGATCTCTCTCGCCCGAAGAGCCGGGGCCATGTGCGACTGCGCTCGGTCGATCCGTCCGCAGCGCCGGAAATCATCTTCAACCACCTGGCCGAGGCCGAAGATCGCCACAACATAGTGCAGGCGGTCCGTCTTGCGCGCGATCTGCTCGCGCAGCAGAGCGTCCCGGTGGGACGATACAGGTGTTTCGGGTGACCTTACCTCTGCCCTCGAAAGGCATTGCAAACTGCACGAGGGAGACGCCGCGTACGTTAGGGAAGTCAGGGTGAACGACGTCGAATTGCTCGCGCGCCTCTGAGCGAATCTTCTGTCCAAGGATTGCAAGATCACGGGCCTCATCCGGTTTGATCTCGAAGCCAAGCGCCTTGGCATCGACAATTCCGAAGAAAAGTCCGCCATAGGCGATGTCGAGAGGAATCACGCCGTGGCCTTTCACCTCCAATGCTCCGTCCAGCACCGCAGCGAAGGCCGGAGCGTTGCGGAAAGTAATCGAGCGGCATTTTCCGCCCTCGCATTCCGCGGAGATTTCGATCACGCCGCCAGGCATGTCCAGCTTGAAGCGCGTCACCGGCTCCTGCATGGGGACCATCTGTTTCAAGCAAAACTGTGGCGACACAGATGGCGTTGGAACCGGACATCGGAACATATTCTGTGGGCTCCATTATGATTGCGCCCGCTGCGCACCCTTGCGTGATCGGCGGCACAATCAAGTTGACATGTCGTGCGACCGAACCACGGGGCTCGCAAATCAGCAGTTGTCGGATATGATCGTGATCACGTTCCATCGTAATCATTCGTTCCATCATGGTATGGCCTGCGGGAGGCAGCACGCCACCCACGATCACATCGCCGACTTCGCCCTCCGCATGGCAGCCGACGACATTTATTGCCAGACGTGAGTGCATTGTGAACTCCTATTATGTTTGGGTACTGTTACGTCCCTCTAGAC
>JBAQGU010000456.1:0-2742 GCA_049287975.1 Roseiarcus sp. | reverse complement strand
TGTCGTACACCGGCCTCGTGCTCTCGGGAGTTTCGACGACTTGGTTCCAGTCGTTCGTTGGATTTCTGCTTCTCTTTGCGGTGATCATCAATCTGCGCATGGAGGGTCTGGGGGCCAAGCTCGGAATCATCAGGAAATCATGATGCAGAAGGCGAGCAACGAGAAGCTTTTTCAGCTCAGGGACGTGACAAAGAGCTTTGGCAACGTCGTCGCTATCCAAGGCGTGACATTTGAAGTCGGCATCGGCGAAATCGTCGGGCTCGTGGGCGACAACGGCGCCGGTAAATCGACGCTCGTGAAGGTCATGAACGGGTTCTATCCGCCGGACAAGGGCGAGATACGTTTTGATGGGCGGCCGGTCAGATTCAGCTCGCCGCGAGACGCCCGCGGTGTCGGCATTGAGACCGTCTACCAGGACTTGGCGTTGATCCCGGCGCTCAGCGTGTGGAGGAATTTCTTTCTCGGTCGTGAAATCAAGACCGGCGTTCGCCCCATCAAGGTGCTGCAGAAAAGGCGGATGCGTGAGATCGCGATGGAAAACCTCCGCGAAATGGGCCTTACCCGCCTCAGGTCGCCCGACGAGCCGGTCGATATTCTGTCGGGTGGCGAACGTCAGGCGCTGGCCATCGCGCGGGCCCGCTACTTCGGCGGGAGCCTGCTGCTACTCGACGAACCGACATCGGCTTTGTCGGTGAAAGAGACGGAAAAGGTTTCCGAGGCGGTCCACATCGCGCGGGACGGCGGCCTCGGGGTTGTCATCATCGACCACAACATCGGGCACGTGCATGGGATTTGCGACCGCATCGTGATTCTGGAGTCGGGTCGCGTGCTTCGCTCGGTTCGGCGTGAGGACGTCACAGCGCAGCATGTGTCCGATATGGTCGCCGGAAGGCATGCGCTCTGAAACGGCGCTGAAAGGCTGTTGTCGAGAGGTGAGTGCGGCCGTGAACGATATCCCCGAGCTCAGTCTTTTGCCCGCGTTCGATTTACGCGAGCTGATTGTTTCGCGCCGCGTTTCTCCCCGCGAGGCGGCAGCGGCATGCCTGGCTCGCGTCCACGCGCTCGACCCCCGCATACGCGCGTTCGTGACGATCGACGAGGCGATGGCAGCCGCAATGGCGGACGAAGTAGAACGCCGCCTGAGCCACGGCGCATCTTTGCCGCTGGCGGGCGTTCCCTACGCGCTCAAGGACCTCACCGAGACGGCCGGACTGCGTACGACCTATGGCTCGAAGCTCCGTGAGCACTTCGTGCCGGCGCACGACGCCGCCGTGGCCCGCCGGTTGCGCGAGGCGGGCGGGGTGCTCATCGGCAAGACCAACACGCCCGAGTTCGGCAATCGCGCGACCACCGCCTTCGGCCTCTTCCCGGCGACCAGGAACCCTTGGGATTTGAGCAAGACGGCGGGCGGATCGAGCGGCGGATCGGCCGCCGCCGTCGCCGCGTGCCTCTGTCCGGTAGCGGAAGGTTCGGACGGCGGCGGCTCCATTCGCATCCCGTCGAGCTGTTGCGGGGTCGTCGGCCTCAAGCCGTCTCGCGGACGCGTCTCGAACGCCCCGAACTCGAATCCGCGCGGAGGGCTCATCACCCACGGGCCGATCACGCGAACCGTGCGTGACGCCGCGCTCATGCTCGACGTGATGGCCGGCGCAGAGCCTGGGGACCCTTTCAGCGTGCCGCTCCCGACCGGCACTTTTCTCGAAGCCAGCGAACAGGTCCCGGGCAGCCTCCGCGTCGGTCTCCTCGTCACGAGCGACAAATGGATCGATCCAGAGGTCGCATCGGCCACCCATCGAGCGGCGGCCTTGCTGTCGTCGCTCGGCCATCACGTCGAAGAGGCCGACGTCGACCTGACCGGGCTGGGGAACGTGTTCCGCGTCATGGTCGACTCCGAAAGCGCCGCGATCGAAGTCGAATCGCCTGATCTTTTCAGCGATCCCTATTCGCGCTGGTGCTATGAACGCGGCGCGCGCAGAACCGCGGTCGAGTACATTCGCGCCAGCGAGGAAATGATCCGACGCAGCCGCGAGATCATCGCGGGAACCCAGAAATGGGATTGCTTGCTCACGCCGACGGTCACGCTGCCGCCGCAGCCGCTCGACACGTTTCTCGCCGATACGGAGCGCGTCGCCTCCGACGATCTCGCCTACATTCCCTTCACCTACCCGTTCAACATTTCCGGACAGCCGGCGATTTCGCTTCCGCTCGGCTGGTCGCCCGAGGGGCTTCCGATCGGCGTGCAAATCGTCGGTCGGCCGTACGGCGAAGCCCTGATCATCAGTCTCGCAGCGCAAATCGAGCGGGCGGCGCCATGGGGAGCCCATTATCCAGCAGCGATGCGCGGTTGATGGACGTTCTCTTGGAGCGGCTTTTCTTCGGAGGCGCCTCTTGACAGCGAAGCCATATCGCCTGACGGCCGACGAGGTCGTCTACGCCATCGACGCCAGCCTGAAGCCGCGGCTGACGCTCGCGGCGCCGGCCGAGGTCGTCATCGACACGCTGGATGCGCGCGGCGGCCGGCTCCGCCGCCCCGAGGACGTCGAAGCCACTGCCCCCGACTATCGCGACCGCTTTCCCCGGACCAATCCAGCAACGGGTCCGATCGCCATCGAGGGCGCCGAGCCGGGCGACGTGTTGACGGTCGAGATCCTCGGCATCGATCTGGATGATCACGGTTATACCCTCGTCAAACCGGGTTTTGGCGTGATACCCGAAATGGTCGAGCGGCCCATCGCTCGCCTC
>JBAQGU010000455.1:0-2465 GCA_049287975.1 Roseiarcus sp. | reverse complement strand
ATACTATCGCTGAGCGGAAAGTTGCTCGGTTCCTCCGCGAATGCGATATCTGTTATCGCTGCGATCATTGCAGCGATCAGCGCTCTTCTTAGCATTGTCGGGCCTCCCCGTTTCGGCGCATCCACACCCACGCATGAGCTGACAGTCTCAGTTTATGACAAGCAGATTGCTGCGGCAATACGAAATGGATGGCGGCCACCTATGGTTGATCAGCTACACTAGTCCCTCGTCCAACGCTTACGCTCTCGGGCATCTTCTGCAGGGCTGCGGCTTGTTCGCGAGCATACAAATACCCCGGCGAGTCTGCCCCACTCGAATTCACTCACCCCACGGAGACCCCCATGTTCGTCTTTGGATCCGGCGTGCTGATCGGCACGCCGCAAGGCGGGACGCCGATCAATTTCGGCCTCGCGCAGGAAATTTCGCTCAACATCGCTACAACCACCAAGGCGCTCTACGGTCAGAGCAACTTTCCCGTTGCGATCGGCTCCGGCACGCGCAAGATGACCGGCAAGGCCAAGCTCGCGCGCATTTCCGGCCAGGCGCTCGGCAATCTGTTCTTCGGCGTCTCCCCCAGCGCCGGGGGCGCGCAGACGCAGTTCGGCGAGACGACGAGCGTTCCCGCGTCCTCGCCGTACACCTATTCGACGACATTCCACTCGACGTTCGTCTCCGACCAGGGCGTCGTCTACGCCTCCAGCGCGCTGCCGCTGAAGCAGGTGGCTTCGAGTCCAGCGACCGGGCAATACTCCGTCTCCGCCGGCGTCTACACCTTCGCGGCGGGCGACGCGGGCGCCGCGGTGCTGATCTCCTACACCTATACGGTCACCACGAGCGGCGAGAACATCGCGGTGTCGTCGGCATTGATCGGCCCGGCGATCACGTTCTCGGCCAATCTGTTCGCTTCCGATCCGACGACCGGAAAACAATTCTCGATGCTGCTCTACAATTGCGTCGCCGAGAAACTCGCCTTCGGCACCAAACTCGAGGACTTCATGGTGCCCGAACTCGACTTCCAGTGCTTCGCCAACGCGGCCGGCCAGGTCTGTCAGCTCAACTTCGGAGATTCGGCGTGAGCGAGGAAACCTTCCCCGTCTCGCTGGCCGGCCGTCTATGGGCGCTGCCGCATCTGCCCTTCCGTGCGATCAAGGCGATCCAGCCGGCTTTATTCCAGGTCTACGCCGAAGCTGGCGGCGAAACGATCACGACACGGAGCGTCGCGGCGCTCGGCGAAGCGCAGATCGAGCGCCTCGCCGAAGCGACTTGGCGCGCGGTCGCGCATGTCGATCCTGACTTGACCTACGAAGACTTCCTGAGCCTACCCTTCTCGGTAGGCGATCTCATCCAGGCCTTCCCTTCCGTCGCCAAGGCGGCGGGTTTGCGCGCCAAAGCGCCCGACGCGACGCTGGAGGCGTCGCAGCCACCGGGAAAATCGATTTCGACGCGCTGATCGCTCATGTCGTGGCCAATGCGGGCTGGACCTGGGAAGAGGCGCTCGACGGTCTCACAGTGCCGCGCTATCTGGCGTTGCAAGCCGAATGGCGCGCCCGCCCGCCCGCGCATTGGCTGTTGGCGGCGGCGCTGAAGTATCGCTTGCCCGACAGCCCGCAAACGCCTGCGCGTCAACCGACGCTCGACGAAATGCGAGCGGCGTTTCCCAGCGGCCGGCTCTGAGCACGCTTGACTGAACGCCCGAGGAGAGACCGCACCATGTCCGACGCCAACGTCGCCGTCAGCTTCACGGCATCGGTCGGCGATCTCGTCTCCGGGGTCGCCGACGCCCGCGACGCGCTCGCGAGCCTCTCCGCGCCGTTCGAGCAATTGAACGGTCAATATGCCTCTCTCGGCGCGTCGATCGGTCATGCCTTCGACCCTTCGCGGCTGAAGTCCTATGATTCCGCGCTCTCCGCCTCGGCTTCGCTAGAAGCCTCGCTCGCCGACGCCCATACGCGAGCCGCGGCGGCGATCCGTTCGGGCGACGACGCCGCCTACTCCGACGCGATGCGCGCGGCGAAGGAGGCGATCGCCGAGGAGATAAAGGCGGTCGAGGACGGCCTCAAACAAAAGCTCGCGCTCTACGCCGACGAGGCGCGCGGACATCAGATCAACGAGCAGCAGAAAGTCAGCCTCTCCCGCAGCGCCCTCGACGAGGAATACGCGGCGGAACTCGCGCTGCTGCAGAAGGAGGGCGCGCTCGGGGGACGGAAGCTCGCGCAGGCGCAGCGGGTGCAAGATCAAATACTCGATGCCGAGCGGCGGCATCAGGACCAGATGAGCCAGATCACCCGACAAGCGCTCGACGAGCAGCAGCGTGAATACGAGTCGTTCGGCAATACGATCACCGGCGCCTTCGACGCGCAGCTCCGCGGGCTGCTTTCCGGCACGGAGAACTGGCATACCGCGTTCAAGAACGTCCTCGAAGACCTGTTGATCAAGTTCATCGAATTTTGCGAGCGCAGCGTCGT
>JBAQGU010000454.1:0-2485 GCA_049287975.1 Roseiarcus sp. | reverse complement strand
GAGCCAATGAATGCGAAGCATCGGCGCACCTTGGAGGCGATCTTCGCCCGGCCCGTCCGTTCGGACATTCGCTGGACGGAGATAGAGGCCCTATTGGCGTCTCTCGGCGCGGATCGTTCGGAAGGGCGCGGCTCCCGTGTCAGGTTCCTGCTCAAAGGCGCGGAAGCGGTTTTCCATCGCCCGCATCCGAGGCCGGACACGAACAAGGGGGCGGTAGTATCTGTTCGCGAGTTCCTGAAAATGGCAGGTATCGAACCATGACGACAATGACGCATGAAGGCTATCTGGCGACGCTGGAAATCGACGAAGACGCGGGCGTGATTCACGGGCGCGTCATCAATGCGAACGCCGTGCTCACATTCGAGGGGGAAACCCTGGCCGAATTGCGCAGGGCCTTCGGCGATACGATCGCCGATTATCGAGACTGGTGCAAAGAACGCGGCGTCGAACCCGAAAAGCCATACTCCGGGACGCTTTCATTGCGCATTGCCCCTGAGCTTCATCGCCGCGTGGCCGAACAGGCCGCCAAGGCTGGCGAGAGCATAAATCAATTCATCGCCGAGCGCCTCGAAGAGGTCGCGTAAGGCGAGTGCTCTGCGCTCGTCCTTCCCGCTTCGCGCATGGCGGCAAATAGGGTGACATCAGGCGATGCCCAATAATTGCTGCGTCAATTCCACCGTCATTGCGAGTTCGCACCGGCCTGCGGCCGGTCCCATCGGAAACCCGCGCCCGGCGGGGCGAGTCGGTCGACCGGAGAGTTTCAAAATCTCTTTCTGAGAAGCGGAATCTGTGGGGATGTGTGCACGTCGCTCCCTCACGTTCGATGGGAGCGCGCTCAACGTATTTCAACAGACATATTAAGATAAATATCCCGAAACCGGGGCCGTCGGACGCACGCGCGTCGACGCTGGGCCCTCCCCGTCGCCCCCAAAGTGCCGCGGATGAAGAGGCCGGGAAAAGTTGCAGAAAAGGGCGCCTAAGGTCTTGAAGTCGCATGATGCAGAACTGAAATCGGCGCCCCGAAGGCTAGCGCCGGCCCCGCCTTCGCGACGATGACGCTTCAGGCCGAAACCGCCGCGCGCGTGCGGCGATGGCTGAGCGCAAGCGCGGCCAGGGTCACTACATAGGGCGCGATGTCGGTGAGTTGATTGGGCAGGCCCTGCCCCTGCAAGCGCAGGCCGACCGCATCGGCGAAGCCGAACAGCGCGCAGGCCGCCGCGGAATAGACGGGATGGCCGCGCCCCAGCATGACCGCGACGACCGCGATCCAGCCGCGGCCGGCGGTCATGTCCTCTGCGAACACGGTGACCGCGCCGAGCGAGAGCTGCGCGCCCGCGAGCCCGACGAGGGCGCCGGAGGCCAGAACCGTTACGACGCGATAGCGGCGCACGTCGACGCCGAGCGTCTCGGCCGCGTCGGCCTGTTCGCCGACCCCGCGCAGCCTGAGGCCGACCGGGGTCTTGAACAGCAGAAGCCAGACGATGACGACCAGGACCCAGGCGCCCCAGGTGACCGCCGTCTGGCGCGCGAAGCCCCAGCCGAGGATCGGGATCGCTCGCAGAGCGGGGACGCGAATGCGGGAGAGGCCGACAATGGACGGCTCCGAGAAAGTGCCGCTGACGTCGAACATCGCGCGGAGCAGATAGGCGGTGAGCCCCGAGGCGAGCAAATTCATGCCGATGCAGATGACGACGGCATCGCCGCGAAACACGGTCGCGCCATAGGCGAGGATCAGCGAGAACGCAATCGTCGCAGCGATCGCCGCGAGCACTCCGACTGCGGCGCTATGCGCGAAATAGCTGCCGACGACCGCCGCGAAGGCGCCGATCAGCATCTGGCCCTCGAGCGCCATGTTGAAGACCCCGACGCGCCCGCAGAGGACCCCTGCGAGCGAGGCGAGCAGGATCGGCGTGATCGCCTGGACCGCGGATTGCATCAGGAAGGGCGTGAGAAAGTCGGTCAAGACGATCGTTTCCCGAGCCCATGCCTCATCGCGAGGAAGAGGATGACGATCGCTTGCAGCACCAAGGTCAGCACGCGCGGCACAGAGGTTTCCCGTTGCATCGCGAACCCGCCGGTCTGCAACGCCGCGAAGAACAAGCCCGCGGCTATCGCCCCGACCGGCTCGCCTCCCGCGAGCAGCGCCGCCATCAGGCCCGACCAAGTGTAGGCGGGCGTCAGCAGCGCGCCGTCGATGAAGCGGAATTGTCCGCCGAGCACGACGATCGCGCCCACCAGGCCGGCGATCGCGCCGCTCGCGAACATTGCGCCCAGCGCCTGCTGATCGAGCCGCACCCCGCCATATCCAGCGAACCGCGCGTTGAGGCGGCGCATCCTGAGTTCGTAGCCGATCACCGCGCGGCGATCGATCACGATGACGAGCGCCGCGACCGCCGCGATGACGAGCATGCCGGCGTTGACCGGCCCGACCAGCGTCGGCAGCCTCGCGGCGACGGGGACGAGCGCGGTCTGCGGCAGGCCGGTA
>JBAQGU010000453.1:0-2455 GCA_049287975.1 Roseiarcus sp. | reverse complement strand
GCCGACCTTCTCGACTGCGATCCCGGAATCATCGAAATTCTTCACCCCCTTTGAGTCTGCGACCACGTAGGCGACCAACCGCTTGTCTCCGGGAACGTCCTCGCGCGCCAGCGCCACCGCCTCGAGGACGGCCGGCTGTGCGGCCAAGGCCGACTCAATTTCGCCCAACTCGATGCGAAAGCCGCGAATCTTCACTTGGTGGTCCAGGCGGCCTAGATACTCGATGGCTCCATTGGGCTGGTACCGGGCCAAATCGCCCGTCTTGTAGAGTCGCGCCCCCGGCTCCGACCGGAACGGATGTGGAATGAATTTCTCCGCCGTCAATTCCGGCCGTTTATGATATCCCCGCGCCAGCCCCAATCCCCCAATGTGCACTTCGCCCGGCACGCCGATCGGCATTGGTTGCATACGGGGATCCAGGATGTAAATTTTCGTGTTCGAGATCGGCCTCCCAATCGTCGCCTTGCCGCCTCGTTCGCGCAGAGTGAACGCCGAGTAAGTCGTGGTCTCCGTAGGCCCATAAAGATCAAAGACTCTGCGGATTGAGTGTTGCTCGTAAAGCTGATCCACCAGCAACTGGGCGAGGGGTTCGCCCGCTAAGTTCACAGTGATCACCGACTGCGGAAGGACGCCGCTGCGCACCAACTCGGCCATGGCCGACGGCACGGTGTTGATCATCCGCACTTCCTCAGCCGCGCGCAAGGTCGGCAACTCGAGCGCGTTTCTCGCCAAGATTACCTTGCCGCCGTTTGTCAGCGTGACGAACAGCTCAAATACCGAAAGATCAAAACAAATGGATGTCGAGAACAACACCCCGGCAAACTCCTCGGCAGTAAAGATCTCCCCTGCCCACGTTGAAAACGCCGCGACACTGCGATGCTCAATTGCCACACCCTTGGGTCGTCCCGTGGAGCCGGAAGTGTATAAAACATACGCCAAGCAATTCGGGGTGGCATTCAATTCCGATATGAATTGACAATTGAATGCAGACCCAGTTTGAACGTCCGAATCTAGGTAAACCTCCGTCGCCTGGTGAGGTGGCAGGACTCCCTGTAGTTTTCGTTGCGTCACCAGCGCCAGGGGCTGCGCGTCTTCAAGCATGAACTCCAAGCGTTCCCTGGGATACTCCGGATCCAGCGGCACATATGCCCCGCCGGCTTTGAGGATACCCAGCAGCCCCACCACCATCTCCAGTGAGCGCTCGACGCAAATGCCTACCAGCCTGTCCGGTCGCACCCCCAGCCCCCGAAGATGGCGGGCCAGTTGGTTGGCGCGTTCATTGAGCTGACGATACGTCAGCTGCCGGCCTTCAAACGTCACTGCCACAGCGTCGGGCGTGCGCTCGACCTGATCTTCAATGAGCTCGTGCAGGCAACGATCGCTGGGAAAAGGAGCCTCGGTCCGGTTCCATTCGACGAGCAGTTGCTGGCGCTCGCCTTCGGTCAGCAGGGGCAAATCAGCCAATCGCTGGTTCGGATTTGCAGCTGCGGCTTCCAGTAGCGTGCTTAAATGCCCAACCATGCGCTCAATGCGGGCGTCATCGAATAGGTCAGTGCTATACTCCATTTCTAGCTCGATTGTGTCGCCGCAGTCAGTCAAGAACACAGTAAGGTCCAGCTTAGAAATCTTGCATTGCGCTAACAACGGTTGAATTTCGAATCCCGGTACTCCGATGAATTGTACTTGGGCGTCGCGATCGCGCCAGTTCAACATCACCTGAAAAAGCGGCGACGAGTTGAGATTACGCTCTGGATTAACGGCCTCCACGATTTGATCGAGCGGCAGGCTCCGATGCGAATATATGCCCACCATTCCTTGCTGAACACGAGCGAGCAAATCCTGGAACGTGGGGTTGCCACTAAGGTCCGTTCGCAGGGCGTGAGTGTCAACTAGAAAACCGATCAGCGATTGAAGCTCAGGCAGGTCACGGTCCGCAATCGGAATCCCGATTAAAATGTCATCCTGGCCCGAATATCGATACAAAAGCGCGTTCAGCGCGGCAGCAAAGATGGTGAATAGGCTCGTTTTTTCCTGTCGGCATAGGCGTCGCAATTCTCTCGCCCGCGCCGTGTCGAGGCGGAATCGCCGCTTATTGCCCCGGTAGGAATTGACGGACGGTCGCGGCCGATCTGCTGGTAAGCCGAGCACCTTTGGCGCACCCCGCAGGGTTTCTTTCCAGAACGAAAGATCCTCGCCGAATCGCGCTTGCTGGATCTGTTGTCGCTGCCAGGTTGCATAGTCTCCATATTGGATCGGCAAAGCGGGCAGAGGAGAAGGCCGCCCATGCAACAGGGTTTCGTATAGCGCTCCCAACTCCCGCCACAGGATGCCCACAGACAAACGGTCGCAGATGATGTGGTGCATCATCAGGATAAAAACATGATCTTCGGCTGAAAATTTAATTAACGTGGCGCGTATGCCCGGTTCGGCCTCGAGACGGTAAAGGCGCCTCGGG
>JBAQGU010000452.1:0-2986 GCA_049287975.1 Roseiarcus sp. | reverse complement strand
GCTTTCCTGGCCCTCGCCGATCGAGGACGCGATTCCCGCGCTGCTCGCGCGGCGCGGCGAGCCGACCTGCGTGCTCGCGAGCGGCGATCCGTTCTGCTTCGGCGTCGGAACCCTGCTCCGGCGGCATTTCGCGCCCGACGATATTATCTGCCTGCCCGCGCCGTCGGCGTTCTCGCTCGCCGCCGCCCGGCTCGGCTGGAGCCTGCAGGATTGCACGACGCTCTCGCTGCATGGCCGCGCGCTGGAAGCGGTCATCCCTCACCTGCAGCGGAGCGCGAAGATTCTCGCGCTGTCATGGGACGGCGAAACGCCTGACAAACTCGCGCGATTGCTGGTCGAGCGCGGCATGGGCCGCTCGATCCTGACCGTCTGCGAGGCTATGGGAGGCGCGAGCGAACGCCTGCGCGCGTGCCCCGCCGAGGGCTTCGCAATGCCTGGCGTGGCCGCGCTGAACACGATCGCGCTCGAAGTCGTCGCCGAACGCGGCTCACGCTTGCTTCCCCGCGCGGCCGGCCTGCCAGACGAATATTTCGAGCACGACGGCCAGATCACCAAACGCGAGACGCGCGCGTTGACGCTGAGCGCGCTTGCGCCGCGTCGCGGCGAGCTGCTGTGGGACATCGGCGCCGCCTCGGGATCGATCGCGATCGAATGGATGCTCGCCGACCCCGCCAATCGCGCGATCGCGATAGAGCAAAATCCCGAACGGGCCGCGCGCATCGACCGCAACGCGCTGGCGCTCGGCGTACCCGCTCTGCGAGTCGTCGAAGGGCGCGCGCCCGCGGCGCTGGAGGGCCTGCCGCAACCTCGAGCGATCTTCGTTGGCGGCGGCGCCAGCGCGCCCAGCGCCTTGGAGGCCTATTTGGCGATGCTGGCGCCGGGCGGGCGCCTTGTCGTCAATGCGGTGACCTTGGAGACGCAGGCCGAACTCAGCGCCGCTTACAAGCGTTGGGGCGGCGACCTCATCCAAGCGAGTTTCGCGCATGCCGAACCTGTCGGTCGCTACACCGGCTGGCGGGCGGCAATGCCGCTCGTGCAATGGCGGATTGAAAAACCATGGCCGGTCTGATCGCGATCGGCGTCGGCTGCCGAAAAAGCTGCACCAGCGCGGCGATCGTGGCCCTCGTCCGACGCGCGTTGGCGGAGGCGGGCGAGATTGCAGGCGAGCGGCGACTGTTCACGAGCGAGGACAAACACGGTGAGCCGAATTTGGCGCGGGCGGCGGAGGCGCTCGGGCTAGAGTTGAACTTTCTGGCCCGCAGTCGACTTCTCGCCGAGGCGGCGCGCGCCGCCACGCGTTCCGAGCGTGTCGAACGGCTCATCGGATTGCCTGGTCTCGCGGAGACCGCGGCGCTCGCAGGGGCGGGACGCGGCGGCGCGCTGATTGTCGCCCGGATCGCCTCGGACGGCGCGACCTGCGCGATCGCCTATGCCGCTGAGGCGCCGGAATGACCGTGCATTTCATCGGCGCCGGACCCGGCGCGGCCGACCTCATCACCTTGCGCGGGCGCGATCTCATCGCGCGCTGCCCGGTCTGCCTCTACGCCGGCTCGCTGGTCCCGAAAGCGCTGCTCGACCATTGCCCGCCTGGCGCGCGGATTGTCGACACCGCGCCGCTCGATCTCGATGCGATCGTAGGGCAGTTCCGCGAGGCGCACGAGCGCGGCGAGGATGTCGCGCGGCTGCATTCGGGCGATCTCGCGATCTTCAGCGCGCTCGGCGAGCAGTCGCGCCGCCTCGACGCTCTCGCGATCCCCTACACCATCACGCCCGGCGTGCCCGCCTTCGCGGCGGCGGCAGCCGCGCTGGGGCGCGAGCTGACTTTGCCGGAAGTCGCGCAATCCGTGGTGCTGACGCGCACAGCCGGGCGCGCCTCGGCGATGCCGCTGCGCGAGACTTTGCAAGCCTTCGCGGCGACCGGCGCTACGCTCGCGATCCATCTGTCCATTCACGCGCTGGGAGACGTCGTCGAGGCCGTGCTGCCGTTCTATGGCGCCTCGTGCCCCGCCGCGGTGGTGGCTCGCGCGTCATGGCCCGACGAGCAGATTCTTCGCGCGCCGCTCGGCGGACTCGTCGCGGCGATAAAGGCGAGCCCGGTCGAGCGTACGGCGCTTATCCTCGTCGGGCCGGCGCTCGCCGCCGAGGATTTTCGCGAGAGTGCGCTCTACGACGCGGATTATGTCCGACGGTTCCGGACGGGCAATTCCTCGGGAGAGAGCCCATGAGCGTCGCAGCGTTGCGCGAGCACCCGCCCCTCGCGCCCGACGATGCGCCGAGGGGTAGTGAGGAATTGGGCGGTTGCAAAGGGCGTCGCCGCTCTCCCCTCCCCGCTTCTTGCGGGGAGGGGCTGGGGGTGGGGCTCTTTGCGGGCGTGGACGGACTCGAGAGCTCGCGGAAGCTGTGCGCGCCCCGCCGCCTACCCCCTCCTCGTAAGGACGGGGAGGGGAATACGTGACCCGCGGCCTGATGATCGCGGCGCCGCGCTCGGGTAGCGGCAAGACTACGCTGACGCTCGGACTGTTGCGCGCGCTGCGACGTTCCGGACGAAGCGTCGTCGGCGTCAAGTCGGGTCCCGACTACATCGATCCGGCGTTTCATGCGGCGGCGAGCGGCGCGCCGAGCGTCAATCTGGATTCGTGGGCAATGCCACGCGAACTCGTCGAAACGCTCGCCGGCGAGGCCGCGTGGGGGGGCGAGCTGTTGCTCTGCGAGGCGTCGATGGGCCTGTTCGACGGCGTGCCCGGCGAAACCGGCCGCACCGGCGCCTCGGCCGACGTCGCGGCCGCGCTGGGCCTGCCGGTTCTGCTGATGATCGACGTGTCGGGGCAGGCGCAATCGGCGGCGGCGGTGGTCAAAGGCTGCATGAGCTACGATCCGCGCATCGAGGTCGTGGGCGTCGTGCTCAACCGCGTCGGCAGCGCGCGCCATCGACGGCTCGCAGGCGAAGCTATCGATGCGCTCGGCATCGAGGTCGTCGGCTCGATCC
>JBAQGU010000451.1:0-4180 GCA_049287975.1 Roseiarcus sp. | reverse complement strand
GGACAAGTTGCTGACCCAAATCGGTGCTACCAAGGCCGACAAGAGGGCCGCGTAGCTGTCAATGGGGCGGGGGCGCCGCCGCTCGTTCCGCGGAGATTATGACGAACGCGCCGAGTCCCCGAGCTTCGAATTTTGCCCGGCGTTCCAACACTTCCAACACTTCTCTTTAGAGAACATAACGCGTGACTGCGCCCGAGGCCGCCCCGACCGAGATCAAGAGCCCATTCAATGGACCTCGCGCCGATTTAGGTAAGCGCGCGAGGGCCACGGATACGGTTATCATTGTGACGGCGATCGTCGCCGGGCTTTATTTCGGCCGCGACGTGCTCGTACCTATCGCGCTCGCGGTACTATTGAGTTTTGTTCTGGCGCCCGTCGTGATTGCGCTGGCGCGGCTTCATCTCGGTAAAGTCGCTTCCGTTCTGGCAACAGTTATCGTGGCGTTCGCGCTACTCGCCGGCCTTGGAACCATCATCGGCAGACAGCTTTCACAGCTCGCCGAGAATCTCCCGCAATACCAGGTTGTCATCGGCAAGAAACTGGCGACGGTTCGAAGTTCCGATTTCGGCAGAGGCGTTGTCCAAAAAGCTTCGGACGCGTTGCAGGGGCTCGACGCAAAAATCGTGAAGTCGCCTGCCTCGTCGGCGACAGCGCCGCCCACCGGCCAAGCCACGCAACCGCTGAATCCGCCCCTTTTGCCCGTGGAGGTGCATGAGCCCGCGCCCGGCCCGGTCCAGATTCTTCAGAGTATCGTCTCGGCTTTGCTGCCGCCGCTTGCGACGGCGGCGATCGTCATCATCTTCGTGATTTTCATCCTGTTGCAACGGGAGGACCTTCGCGATCGCTTCATCGGGCTCATCGGCGCTCACGACTTGCACCGCACGACAAAGGCGCTCGATGACGCAGCCTTCAGGCTGAGCCGTTATTTCCTTGCGCTCACGGGAATCAACGCCGTCTTCGGCGTCCTCATCGCCATTGGGCTGATGGTGATTGGCGTTCCCAATCCGATTCTTTGGGGCATCGTCGGCGCGGTTTTACGGTTTGTCCCGTATATCGGCGCTCTCATATCCGCGGCGTTTCCACTCGCGCTCGCCGCGGCGGTCGATCCCGGCTGGAGCATGGTTCTCGAAACCGGCCTGCTGTTTATCGTTCTGGAAACAGCCATGGGCCAAGTCGTAGAACCGCAGCTGTTCGGACACACGACCGGGATGTCGCCGCTCGCCATTATCGTCGCCGCCGCATTCTGGACGCTGATTTGGGGCACGACGGGGCTGCTCCTATCCACGCCCATCACCGCGTGCCTGGTCGTCCTCGGTCGCCACGTCGAAAGCCTGAATTTCATCGAGCTGTTGCTGGGTGACAAGCCCGCACTTTCGCCAGTGCAGAGTTTTTATCAGCGCATCTTGGCCTCGGACCCCGACGAGGTCGCATTCCAGGCTGAAATCCTTCTGAAGGATATGTCCCTGCTCGACTATTACGAGGAGGTCGCCATGCCGGCGCTTGCCCTTGCGCAAGTCGACGTTTCCCGCGGCGTCCTCGAATTCGATCGGCAAATCGAAGTCTGTGCCTCGGTCGAGCGGGTGGCCGACGATCTCTCGGATCATGTCGACCCGACGCCCACGAACGACGAAGTCGACGCTGCGACTACAGAGATTCCAACACCGGCCGCCACACCCGTGGATGAGCCGACAGTGCAGGGCGTCCGATCCGTTCTGTGTCTCGGGGGGCGCACCCCGCTCGATCAGGCGGCATGCGCCATTCTCGCCCAGCTTCTCAATCGCGAGAATGTCTCCACACGCGTCGCCGGTCCCGATGCTATCACAAGGAGCGGCGTATTGGACCTGAGCGGCGAAGGCATCGACGCCATCTGCATTGTGTATCTCGACCATCAGAGCGTTGCGCCCATCCGTTTCGCCGTTCGCCGGTTGCGAAAGAAATTTGCGAACGCGCCGATTGCAATATGTCTTTGGGGCGCCACGGACTTGACTGCCAAGGCGGACGACGCCCGCGCGGATGCAACGTTGCAATCGCTTCAAGAAGCCATCGAATTTTGCCGGTCATCTGAAGGGCCGCCGAAATTGACCGACACAACGCGAGCCCTACCCGGTGTCAGGCTCGTCTCCGGTTGAATGAACGCGGCATGGAGGCGAACGTATCTGCCCTAGAGCGCGCGTTCCGGTTGGCCCGGTCGGGGCAGGTTACCGATGTAAAAGACATCAAGGCGCAATTGAAACGTGAGGGCTACGACCTTGGTCAAATTACGGGAAGCGTTCTTATCCGCCAGTTGCAGAAGGTCATAAAGGCAGCCCGGAACAACCCTTGCTGATAGCTTGCTAGGTCAACGCAGATTCGATGTGGAGCCGCCAAGCCAAGCGGTCTGGAGGCTGTTTAATTTAAGGAGGATGAGACATAACCATGAACACCCGACGGCGCAAATTCCATCCCGAATCCGCCATCTAAATCAAACTCAGGCCTGATCCGAAACCGCAACGTTCCGGCTTCGCCACCGGTGGCCGCCGTGGCGCGCCGTCTAATTCTCGACCCCTGCGCGCGATTGGCGGACATTTTTCTTCCAATAATCGAAATCATGCTAGTGTCAAAATTCTGTGAACCAGGACCATCGCTCGCCATGAATGCGCGTACTACCCTGCCGCGACGCAACCGCACTCGAACGGCCGAGCGCCCGGAGCCCGTGCGACGCGAGGCGGAATACGGCGCATCTGTGGCTGGAATAGGGCCGGCGTGGCAAAAAATTGGAGAAACATCATTTATGAGTTTGGAGGCTTGCAACCCGTCGAAATCCCACAAAACCGCCAAAGCGGAGATTTGGAAAAGCTTGGAGAAAAGGCTGGGAGGTGCGCCTCTATTCCGCCGTCTTTGCTCCCTCCCGCGACGCCGCGGCGTCGGTCTTGAGGCCAGGCGGCGCGCCGCGGCAGGGAGGGAAAATATTCCTATCCGCAAAGCCTTGAAAAGTCACGAAACCGGAAAATTCTCCCGGGTCCGCCGGCCGCTAGCCCCTATGATACGGATGCCCCGCCAGGATCGACAGCGCGCGGTATAACTGCTCGGCGGCCATCACGCGCACCAACTGGTGCGGCCAGGTCATGGCGCCGAAGCTGATCGCCGAGCGCGCCGCCGCGAGCAGCGTCGGATCGAGGCCGTCCGGACCGCCGATGGCGACCGCGTAGGCCGGTATCGAACCGTCGCGCACGCGCCGAATCTCGGCCGCCCATTGCGCGCTCGTCAGGGCGGCGCCGCGCTCGTCCAGAGCGGCGAGCCAGCCGTCCTTCGGCACAGCGGCAAGAATAGCCCGCGCTTCCTCGGCGCGTCGGTCCTCGACCCGCCCGGAGCGGCCTTCAGGAATCTCGCGCCAGTCTACGCGGGAAACGCCAACCGAGGCGGCGAGCGCCCCGACCCGCTCGACGTAGCGCCCGAGCAGTTCCCTCTCCGGGCCGGCCTTCATTCTGCCGACCGCGACCACTGTCAGACGCAATCGCGCTCAGCTCGAGCGCGCGTGCCGACTGTCGCCCGGTCGATCGGCGCTCCACAGCTTCTCGAGATTGTAGAACTGCCGGACATCGGGCTTGAATATGTGAATGATGGCGTCGCCGGCGTCGATGAGCACCCAGTCGCAGTAGGGAACGCCTTCGACCCGAGGGGCGGGGAAGCCCGCCGCCCGGCACGCGCACGCCACGCGGTCAGCGATCGCGCCCACGTGAACGTTCGAGCGTCCGGTGGCGATGATCATCAGGTCGGCGAGGGTGGTTTTGCCTGTCAGGTCGATGGAGATGATATCCTCGGCTTTGGCGTCTTCGAGGACTTCGATCACGGTCTGCGCGAGTCGCCCATCGATCATTGATGACTGACGTTCGAGCGCGGGTGGGCGGCTGCGCGACGAGCGGGGTGCGGTTTCTTGGGTCTCATGCGAAAGGGTCAGCGGCGGCATCCTCTCCTACGTCCGGCCGATGCGACCGGCTCTGAGGAAACATGACCCGGGTGTGTTAAATTTTCAAGACGGAGAGCCATCCAATTTCGCGGCGCGGCGCAGCGCGGTCGAGGATTGGCTCGAGCGAGGCCCATGCAGGAAGACGAAGGCGGGGGGAGCGAGACTCGCCAAGTTCGGCGCGGCGCTTTCGGGCCAACGATATCGCGCCAGGGCGTGCGCCGCGCGGCTGCCCAG
>JBAQGU010000450.1:0-1908 GCA_049287975.1 Roseiarcus sp. | reverse complement strand
TGCGAATTCCCCGGGTAATCTGTCCCATCGGAGCCGGCGTCATGTCGTCTCTCGGGCTATTATCCAGCCCCGTCGGGTTTGAGATTGCACGTTCGCGACGAGTCGCGCTGGGTGCATGGAATGACGCGGAGTTGCGCCAATACATCGCCACCATGTGGGAGGAGGCGAGTCTACACCTCGGCAGGGCAGGCATTTCTCCCGATGACGTCACATATTCGACCTGGCTCGACATGCGTTACATCGGCCAGGGTTACGACATCGAGATCGCGGTCCCGGATGCCGCGCACGGTGGTCTCGTTGAAGCGATTCGGCTAGAATTCCACGCTCAGTATCGCGAGGCGTTTGGCGTCAGCTTCGAGTCCCGGTCCGTCGAGATTGTCACCTGGAAAGTCGAGGCTAGGGGTCCCCTTCCGGGCCACGGTAGTAAATACCAACTCAAGCAGAACCACGCACCCCGGAGCCCTTGCAATGGAGAACGTCTGGCGTGGAACCCGGATATCGAGCAGATGACGACTTGGTCAGTATACGACCGATATACGCTCAATTCCGGTTTTTCGATCGCGGGCCCGGCCTTGATCGAGGAACGCGAGTCCACTTGCCTGGTGGGGCCATCCGATCGCCTTTCAATCGACGATCAGCTGAACATAACAATCGAGATTGGATTCTGACCATGAACTACGATCCGGTGGCCCTGGGCACTCAATGGGATAGGCTGATCTCGATTGCGGACGAGATAATAACGGCCCTCGTCCGTACGTCGTTCTCTACGAATGTTCGGGAGAGTTACGACCTTTCGTGTGTGGTTTTTGACCATCTTGGCCGGGCCTTGGCTCAGGGCAGCAGGTCATTGCGCGCGTGTAGCACAATGGCACGTTGATTCCTGCCATAACCGCTTTGCTTGATCCCGAGAAGTCGGCGGTCTTGGCCAGCGTGTCGTTCTCCGCAACGATAGCGGGCACCCGATGACCGTCTCGTGTCTTGCCGGCCGCTCGGAGTTTGCTCCGGCCGGAGTTTACGGCGGCAAGGCGGGAGCTCTGCGGCGGATCGAGATCAACGGGAAGCCCGTTCATACAAAAGGACGCTACGTTCTCGCGGAAGGAGACACTCTCGTTACCTTCGAGGCCGGCGGCGGCGGTTACGGGAACCCGCAAGAGCGAGACAAGCTTGCGCTGCAGGCGGACGTGAGGCATGGGTCGGTTTCGCCAGAATCCGCTGAACTGGACTATGGAGGGTTGGGCATCGCCGATTCAAACGCTTGAGTCGGTCCGAATAGTCACGCAAGGGAGATCGAATTGCCGGTTGAAAAGTTTGCGAAGCTGTTCGGCTATGATGTCGCTGTGTGCGATCCGTATTTCGATGCGCAGAAGGTCACGCAATGCGCGACCTCGCTGGTCGCGCAGAACGTCAACGCGGTGTTCACGATCAGCATCGGTCCCGGTCCCATGGGCTCGACGCTCAACGACGCCAAGGAGCGCGGAATTCCCTTTATCGGGACCGTCAGCGAAGTCGCGAAAACTCCGCTCCTGATCGACTACGGCAGCCCAGGAGTAGCTAGCGCGCAGCTTTCCGCCAATTGGCTGTTTGAAGAGGCGAAGAAGCGCAAGGGTTCCGACGCCGAGCTGAAGTTCACGATTCTAACGGCGCCTACCGTCGGCCTCGCCAATCTCGTCGAGGAACAGCCGATTCGGCGCTCCATTCGAAATGCACATTACTAACAGATCGGTATGGCCCGCATCTGGTTCTTTCGCTGGAGAGATTAGCTCGCGGCGGCGGGCGATCTTGGCCAAAGGAGAGGTATCGCGGGAGGTCGGAAATCATCGCGGCTTTCAACGACTTCCTGGTACCGGCGCGGCTCTCGGGCCCGATAGTGTAAAAGCCCGGATCCGTCCTATCCGGGCGTCTGGTGCC
>JBAQGU010000449.1:0-1977 GCA_049287975.1 Roseiarcus sp. | reverse complement strand
CTACGTAATCTTTCCCTCCTGGCTGGTTTTCCTCCAATCCCTCGCCACCTTCTCGATCCCGCCAGACCTCATAAAAGCCGGAGACAGTCCGTGAACGTCGAGAAGGTTCCTACTTCTAGAATTGCTGAAGGGTTTCGTCGCACGTTGACAGCGGGGTCGGCGTTTTTCATGAAGGGCCTTCTCCCTCACCCAATGCGAGCGCCTTTACCGATGACGAAGCTGACCGCGGACACCAAATCGAGGCTGCGCGTCCGCTCCCGCCTCGCCCATCTGGCCCGCGACGGCGAGGTCTCGCAGGGCTTCATCAATGTCCCGGCGTTCCGGGGATCGACGGTCCTCTATCCCGACGTGGCGACGCTGAAGAACCGCAAGCAGCGCTACACCTACGGCACGCACGGCACGCCGACGACCGACGCGCTGTCCGAGGCCTGGAGCGACATTGCGGGCGCCGCCGGAACGGTGCTCGTCCCCTCCGGCCTCGCTGCGATCTGGGTCGCGCTGATGACGGCGCTCGGCGCGGGCGACCATCTCCTGATGACCGACGCGGCCTATTCTCCCGCACGCAACTTCGCCGAGAACGTGCTGAAGCGGATGGGCGTCGAGACGACCTATTACGATCCCGCGATCGGCGCCGGCATCTCTGACTTGCTGCGCCCGAACACCAGGGCGGTGTTCACCGAGGCGCCCGGCTCGCAAACCCTCGACATGCAGGACATTCCCGCCATATCGGCCGCGGCGCATGCGCGCGGCGTCTGCGTGATCATGGACAACACCTGGGCGACGCCGCTGTTCTTCCCGCCGCATGCGCACGGCGTCGACATGGCGGTCGAGGCCGGCACGAAATATCTCTCCGGCCATTCCGACCTGCTGCTGGGGCTCGTCTCCGCCAACGCGGAATGGCTCCCGCGCCTGCGAAAGTGCGTCGATCTGTTCGCTGTCCCGCCAGGACCGGAGGATGTCTTTCTCGCGCTGCGCGGCTTGCGCACGCTGGACCTGCGCCTGCGCGAAGCCGAGCGGCAGGGCCTCGCGCTCGCCCGTTGGCTGCAAGCGCGTCCCGAGGTGCTGCGCGTCATGCACCCGGCCCTGCCCGACGATCCCGGGCACACCATCTGGAAACGCGATTTCAAAGGCTCGTCGGGTCTCTTCAGCGTGGTGCTGAAGCCCGCGCCGGAGGCGGCGGTCGCGGCTATGCTCGACGGGCTCGAGTTGTTCGGTCTGGGCTATTCCTGGGCCGGCTTCGAGAGCCTCGTGATTCCGTTCGACTGCACGACCTACCGCACCGCGACGCGCTGGGCGCCCGGCGGGCAGCCGCTGCGCTTCCAGGTTGGGCTCGAGGACATCGAGGATCTGAAGGAGGATCTGGATCGGGGTTTTGCGCGGCTGCGGAAGGCGGCGGCCACTTGATCGCGGGTCGCGAAAATAATGCAACCCGGCCCTCCCCGTTGACAAGGACGTGCGCCGCGGGCGTCTGATCGCCGGGTAAACCGATAGAGGCCGCCCGTGCGCACGTTTCTGATCGACACCGACACCGCCTCCGACGACGCTGTCGCGATCCTGATGGCGCTCGGGGCGCCCGATGTTCGCGTCGCCGCGCTGACGACGGTCGCCGGCAACGTCGGGCTCGAACAAGCGACACGCAACGCGCTTTATACCGCCGAAATCGCGGGCTCGGACGTGCCCGTGTTCAAGGGCGCCGCCGCGCCGCTGGTCCGCCGCCACGAGGACGCGTTCTGGTTCCATGGCCGCGACGGCTTCGGCGATCGCGGGTATCCCCCGCCGCGCCGCGCGGCCGAGCGGGAAAATGCGGTCGATGCTCTGGTGCGCCTCGCCCACGCCGAGCCCGGCCTCACGTTGGTCACGCTCGGCCCGCTGACCAACATCGCGCTGGCGCTCGCGCGCGATCCCGGCTTCGCGAGGCGGATCGGGCGCTGCGTCGTCATGGGCGGCGCCCCCTGCTGCGAGGGCAACGTCACGCCG
>JBAQGU010000448.1:0-4029 GCA_049287975.1 Roseiarcus sp. | reverse complement strand
GGCTGAAGGACGCCGACATCGTCATGATGCTCCGCCTCCAGCTCGAGCGGATGAGAAGCGCCTTCATTCCCTCAACCAAGGAATATTTCCGCTATTTCGGCCTGGATGCGGAGAAGCTGGCGTGGGCCAAGCCGGGCGCGCTCGTGATGCACCCCGGCCCGATGAACCGCGGCGTCGAGATCGATTCGCTGATCGCCGACGGCGCCCAGTCGCTGATCCGCGAGCAAGTGGAGATGGGCGTCGCCGTGCGGATGGCGGTGCTGGAGGCGCTCGCCCGGCATTTACCGAACGCGTGAGGGAGGGAGGGGCCAGGGGTAGACCGCAGGGACGGGGCCCGCAAAGCCCTTACTTCGCGCCGTCGCCCCGCAAGGGTGCGGGGAGGGGAGCCCGCTCAGATTAGCCCCGTCGCCTTCGCGAGCGCTCTTCAGGAACGGCGCTCCGCGATGGCTGATGAGGATCACCGCGATTCCTTGCGTCGCAAAGACACTCATCTCAGCGCAATGGGCATCGAATCCGATAGCGCAGCGCCGGACAGGACGCTACACGAGTCGACGCATCGTCGAGAAAGCCGCAAAGCCCGGTTCCAGCCCAGGGGAAACCGTCATTCGCGGGAATACGGATTCATGCAATCGCAACGTAGCCAGATTATCGGAAATGGAGGCGCCGCCCGGAATGGCGTCGAGGATCGAAAGCAGCGGAGAAAATGACGCCCAGCATCAAGCCATATGACGACTCTCGGAGGGGGGTCGGAAAAGCCATTTCCGGACTGGGAGCCGCGCTGCTCGCCGCCGCGCTGGCTACCTTTTCCGCCGCCGCGGCTACGCAGAATCGTGAGGCGCTGTGGCGCGTCGTTCAGATGTGTCGGATCAACCATGCGATCACCGGCGCCGCGTTTCCCTGTCTCGAAGCGAATGTCACGGATGGAGTGCAACGCGGTTATGTGATCCTCCGGCCACCGGTGGGCGACCCGGACATCATTTTGAGCCCGACGCGGAAAATCTCGGGTATCGAGGAACTCGGACTCGCAGCCGATGGCGCGCCGAACTATTTCGACATGGCATGGAATGCGCGCTCGGTCCTGGCGCGCGAGGGGCAGGCGCCGATTGCGCGCGAGGACGTTGCGCTCGCGGTGAACTCGGAGTTCGCGCGAACGCAGGATCAATTGCATATTCATATCGGCTGTCTGCCAAAAGACGTGAAGCAAACGATGGCGGCCGTCGTGCGCGAGCTTTCCCCGAACCGCTGGCGACGCCTCGACCGGACCATCAAGGGAATGCAATTTTGGGCGCGCACCATCGGACAAGACTCGCTCGAAGGCGTGAATCCGTTTCGCCTCGTCGCCGACGGCCTCCCTGACGCCAAGGCAGGCACTGCGGCGATCATCGTCGCCGGCGTTCGATCAGCCTCCGGCAGAGACGATTTCGTGGTCCTGGCCGCCATCGGCGACCGCTCGCACGCTGGAAGCGATCTGCTCAAGGGTTCGTGCTCTTGAGGGCGCCGCGCGGCCACCGCGGCGCCCCAGGGCGGATGGGGGAATCGTATTCTGTGGAACACCCGTCCCGCATCTTGCAGCGGCCGCGGCGCGGCCGATAAAAATGGGCTCCGGCGGTCGGCCGGGAAAAGGCAAATCCTGCGATGGCCAAATTGCAGCCCTGGATCCAAGCGCGGCGCAAGCATGGGCTGTCGCACGCTCACATCCAGATGGCGCGTGAACTGGGGATGAACCCAAAGAAGTTCGGAAAGATCGACAATCACCGCCAGGAGCCGCGGAAGGCGCCGTTGCCGATCTTCATCGAGTCGCTCTATTTCAAACGCTTCGGCAGGGAGCGGCCGGACGTCGTCAGGACAATCGAGGAAGCAGCCGCATGGCAGCGGGCGAAGAAAGCGGCCAGGAAAGAGGAGGCCGAGCAGCTCAGCCTCGCCGAGATCGGCACGATGCTCGAAATCCAAAGACTCGAGACGGCCGGGTCGTATTTCTACGAGACGGCCGAAACGTACGCGGGGGATTGCGCCGAACCGTATGTTGGCGACATCGCCGAACTGCGGGGCGAGCCGGTCTTGTGACGGAGCGCGCGCCGGGCGCGGCTTCACGCGCCGGCCAGCCAAGTAATGGCGCTTGCGGCTCGCCGGGCCTACCGCAAGGCTCTCACGCCGCCTTGATCGCCCCGCGGCCGGCGTAGCGGGCCTGCTCGCCCAGCTCCTCCTCGATGCGGATGAGCTCGTTGTATTTGGCGAGGCGGTCGGAGCGGGCGAGCGAGCCGGTCTTGATCTGCCCGCAATTGGTCGCGACCGCGAGGTCGGCGATCGTCGAATCCTCGGTCTCGCCCGAGCGGTGTGACATGACTGCGGTGTAGCCGGCGCGATGGGCCATGTCGACGGCCGCGAGCGTCTCGGTCAGAGTGCCGATCTGGTTGACCTTGACGAGGATCGAATTGCCGACGCCTTCCTTTATGCCTCGGGCGAGCCGTTCGACATTGGTGACGAAAATGTCGTCGCCGACCAGCTGGCGGCGCGCGCCGATCTTCTGGGTCAGCAGCTTCCAGCCTTTCCAGTCGTCCTCCGCCATGCCGTCTTCGATGGACACAATGGGGTACGCGTCGGCCAATTGAACGAGATAGGCGACCTGCTCCTCGATCGAGCGCGTCTTGCCTTCCCCGGAATAGACGTAAGCGCCGTCCTTGAAAAACTCGCTCGCCGCGGGGTCGAGGGCGAGGGCTATTTCCTGGCTGGGCTTGAAACCGGCGCTTTCGATCGCCTTGACGGCATAGTCTAGCGCCGCTTCGGCCGAGGGCAGGTTGGGCGCGAAACCGCCTTCGTCGCCGACGTTGGTGTTCAGGCCGGCCTTCTTCAAAGCCGCCTTGAGCGCATGGAACACTTCCGAGCCCCAGCGCACGGCCTCGCTCAGCGAGGGCGCGCCGAGCGGCATGATCATGAATTCCTGGAAATCGATCGGATTGTCGGCGTGCACGCCGCCGTTGATGATATTCATCATGGGCACCGGCAATACCCGCGCCGTCGTGCCCCCGACATAGCGATAGAGCGGCAGGCCCGAGGTCTCGGCCGCGGCCTTGGCGACGGCGAGCGAAACGCCGAGGATTGCATTGGCGCCCAGCTTGGATTTGTTCGGCGTGCCGTCGAGCGCGATCATCGTCTCGTCGATCTTGACCTGGTCCTCGGCGTCCAACCCGGATACCGCGTCGAAAATGTCGCGGTTGACCGCCTCTACCGCCTTCGTGACGCCCTTGCCGCCGTAGCGGCTCTTGTCGCCGTCGCGCAACTCGACGGCTTCATGCGCCCCGGTCGATGCGCCGGACGGGACCGCGGCGCGGCCCATCGAACCGTCCTCGAGCGTGACGTCGACCTCGACGGTGGGGTTGCCTCGGCTGTCGAGAATCTGGCGGGCGGCAATATCGATGATGGCGGTCATTCCCGCTCCTGGGTTTCTCGAGGGTCTCGCGGCGCGGATGCCAGCGAGCTTCCGGCGCCCGCCTTTTACGTCAAGCCGCCTCGCGGCGAAAGCGGCGCGAGGCGAAGTTCGCTTGCCCACAGAAAAGACCTGGTTAGTCGGCGCGATCAATGATCAAAAAAACAGCAGACAGAAAAAAATTGCATGGCAGCCCTGCCCAAGATGGTGACACGACCGCGACAATCTACTAAGGATGGCACGCTTGTGAAAAGGAGGCCGCCGCCTTGAAATAAAGGCGACGCTGCCGCTGAGTCTGTGGGAGGACGGGGGGCCGGATCGGTAGAACGCGCGGTGCTAGATGCTATAGACGCGAACAAAATCCGACTGGCCATGCAAGGATCAGGCGACAAAGAGCAAGGTCTAGGAGAGAATTCCTGGCCTTGCTTTTTTGTTTACAGCCTGTTTTTTAGGCGCCTGCACTTTCGCCACGCATCCAGCCGCTCTTGACTTCCTCAATATATTGAGGGAGTCGCCGATTCTCTATCGCGAGGCGCGCGCCGGCCATCAGGTCCTGATAATAGGCGAGGTTCACGGCGGTGAGCGCCATCATCGCGAGGATTTCT
>JBAQGU010000447.1:0-1956 GCA_049287975.1 Roseiarcus sp. | reverse complement strand
ATGCGATACGCCGCGACCGGCGAGTCGATTCCACCCGACAGCAGCGCCATCCCGCGTCCGGTTACGCCGACCGGCAGTCCGCCGGCGCCGGGCAACTTGCCGGCCGACACATACGCGGCGTCCTTCATTATCTCGATCGAAATCGTCAGCTCGGGCGCGCTCAGATCCACTTCGAAGCCGAGCGCCTCCTGCACTTCGCCGCCAACCGCGCTATCGATTTCGACCGAGTTCATCGCGAACCGCTTGTCCTCGCGCTTGGTCCTGACCGCAAACGTGCGCGCCCTGCTTCCGGTCGCGCGCTTGATCGCCTCGCGCGAGATCGATTCGATGTCGCGCGGGGTCGAGTAGCTCAGCGAGAAATTCTGCAAGCCGAAAATCAACGCCGCGCGCTCGGCCGCGGTCTCGTCGCCAAGTTCGTCGGGCAGCGGCACCAGCAGTCGCGGTCCGACGCTGCGCATGTTGCCGAGCCGGTAGTCGGCGAAAATGTCGCGCAGGTTTTGCTTGACCTGGTCAACGAATCGCCACTGATTGCGCCCCTTGAGCGCGATCTCGTGGTACCTGCCAATCAAATATCGCATGTCATGAATTCTTTTTTCAGTAACCGGAATGAGGTTAGCTTACGCGTCCGTCAGATTGAAATCCGGCCGCACGCTTGCGCCCGGTGCACCGTGCGCGATTATCTGTAGCGATGAGTGACAACGCGACGTTCAACCTCCAGGTCGAAACCATCCGGCGCAAGCTCTCGACTGTGATTCCGCCGCCGCGCGAAGCGCTCGCGAACAAAGCCAACGCCGCGGCAGTCCTGATACCTGTGTTCGAGCGCGACGGCGAACTTCACCTCGTCTATATCCGCCGATCGGATCACGTCGCCAGTCATCGCGGGCAAGTCGCGTTTCCCGGCGGCCGCGTCGATCCCGTCGACGCCACCCTGCTCGACGCCGCTCTGCGCGAGGCGCACGAAGAAGTCGGCATCCATCCTTCGACGGTCGAGGTAATCGGCGCGCTGGCCACGATGCAAACGACGACCAGCGGAATCGTGGTCGCACCATTCGTCGGGGTGATCCCATCCGATGCACCGCTCAAACCGCAACTCTCCGAGGTAGCGCAAATCTTCGACGTGCCGCTGACCGCTTTGCGCGATCCCAAATTTCGCGGCGACTACGAATGGACCAGCGAGGGCCCCGCTACGCGCTCGTCGAAGTTCCCGGCAATTCTGTATGGCGGCCAGACAATCTGGGGCCTCACGCTGCGTATTACGTTGAATTTGCTGGAGCTGCTCGATCCCGACAAGAAGTGAGCGCGCATCGCAATTGCGCCAGACAACCTAATCCCTAACCCCTTCCCGAACGAGAAGGAGAACCGGATTAGGAGGGCGTGGGACGGCACCTTCTTTTTTGTTCCCCTTCCCCTTGGGGAAGGGGTTAGGGGTTAGGTTTCTGAGAATCATACCCTTGCCACTTGTAATTGCACTCTCGATGTAATAACTTTCGCCGCCTGATGGCTCAGCTCGCTCGCATCGACGGACGCCTTGCGCGATCGGCTCGCACTCGCCACGCCGTGGTTGACGCGCTGCTTGATCTGCTCGGAGAGGGGGACCTACGGCCTACCGCCGCCCGAATCGCCGAACGCGCGGGCGTATCGCTGCGGCTCGTGTTTCATCATTTCGACGACCTCGAAGCGATCTATAGCGAGCTTGCTGATCGGCAGGCCGAGCGTGTGAAGCCGCTGACGCTTCCGATTTCCCCGGCGACGCCGTTTGCGCGCCGCGTCGAGGAATTCTCGACCCAGCGTGGCCGCCTGCTCGAAACGTTGTCGCCCGTCCGCCGCTCTGCTGTCCTGATGGAACCGTTTCGCCCCAGTCTGGCGAAACGTCTCAAGCAAGCGCGCGATTTGATGCGCACTGCGGCGATTGCCGCATTTGCACCCGAGCTCTCGAAACTCGCCACCGATGAAAAG
>JBAQGU010000446.1:0-4821 GCA_049287975.1 Roseiarcus sp. | reverse complement strand
CGTTCTGATGAACAGGGAAGGCAAGGCCGAGCTCGTCGTCATCGGCGTCGGCGGGTTCCTTGGAATTGGCGAAAAGGACGTCTCGGTTCCTTACGATCAAGTCAAGTTCACCGACCAGCCGCGCGGGGCGAACGAGCCCGCTCCCGCCGTCACGCCAGCGCCCGGCAACGCAATGGCGCCCGGCAATGCGCCGAGGCCGGCCAACGCGACTGGGGCCAAACCCGTTCCCGCCAACCCGACCTTGGCTTCCGACGGGAGTCGCAACAGGGCCTATCCGGACCATGGCACGATCGACATGACGGCCGAGCAGCTCAAAAAAGCTCCTAGCTTCCACTTCGCGAGCTGAGTGTCGGCGAACAGCGCCGACAAGGCGGCGAGGACCCTGTTTGCGGCGACCGGACGCGTTCGCCCGATCTTCAAATGGAGTTTCGCAATATCCGAGCGCGTGACGGCGTCTGCCTTCGACCGATATCCGGAACGACGAGTCCTCGCAGGTAGTGTGAATCGAGGGTGGCGGTTCCTGGTTGGCGCTTGGGCGTAACCTCCTGGTGAGATATCGTTCGGCGAGCTCCGTCAGCGTCATGGCTTCCCGCGCCTTGATTTGCTCGCCGGCCGGATCATCGCCGCCTCCGACCGCTCCGAGGATCGCCCTGGCCTTATTGCGGGCTTCATCCGGGTCACCGACCCGTATCGACCCACTTTCATGAACCGCTTCGCGCCGGAGCGACCCGCTCCGTTTGGCCGGTAGCGCACCAGGACCGTTTTAGCGCTGCTCGGCTCGACACGCAGGCCGAAACCCTTTAATTCGACGTCCCACACAATGTAGCGCTCGGATCGGGGAGCGGCGTTATCGACCGCCCGCTTCGTCGAATCCAGTTGAAATCGTTGAGCGTCTTTTTTTGCGCCCATCGATTGACCACGTGTCATCGTTGCGGCCAATTCGGGGGGAGCGGCATGTTCAACGCGGTGAAGGTCGGTTTGATGGCGGGTTGCGTGCTGGCGCCTCTGCATGCCTCCGCGCAATCGGCCACCAATCTGGCCGTTCTGAAAGGGCTTGCGCCTGTTTCGGTGCTGTCCAACAGTCCCGCGGGCCAAGCGGCGCTCGCCGCGAACTTTACCGTCACGGGGGGAATCCAGACCGGCGCAATCCGGCAGCCGACGCTTCTGCCGTTCGCCGATCAGCAGCAGCAGGCGCTCAAAGACGCCTTCATCACGGGCGGGAATATCGCCGACCTCGCTGACGGCCTCGGGACGACGCTCGGTTCGGCATATCTGGCGCGCGCGCACTACACAGACCGCGAGCACTTCACCAGCATATCGCAGGCGGTCGCCGACTTCATCGCGTACACGAACGCGACGACGCAATCGGATTCCAGCTCCGGCAAATATTTTTTCGCCAACGCCACTACCGATGGAAAAACCCCCGTCTCAGGGGCGGCGGCGGTCATCCTCAAAGAGATCGGCGGCACGCCCGACATATTCGGCGCGGGTTACGGCCGTCCCGCCGGCAGCCCCGGCGCTGACGCTTACGGCAATTCGCGCCCTTTCCAGACCGAGCCTTCCACCGCCTCAATAATCGGACCCGACTACTTCAACGTTCCCTCGGACAACATGGTCTATAACCAGGGGCCGATCATGAACCTGGTCGACAGCCCTTCCTTCCCGAGCGGCCACACGACTTACGGCTATATGGGGTCTCTGGTCCTGGCCGTTCTGGTCCCCGACCGCTACCAGCAGATGATCGCGCGGGGCGCCGAGTACGGCAATGATCGCATCCTCATGGGCGCCCACTATGCGATGGACGTCCTGGGCGGCCGGACGCTGGCCACCTACGACCTCGCCCATCTGCTCGCGAACGATCCCGCTTATGTCGGCCGGTCGCTGAGGAAACTCCCCGTCATCAGCGACTACCAGGCCGCACTGAAAGCGGCCCGCGCCGATGTCGTCGCCGCCCTGCAATCAGCCTGCGGCAACACTATGGAGGTCTGCGCCCGCGAGGACACCGGCCGCTTCAGCGACCCGGCGCCGAATGAAGCCTTTTACGCCGCGACCCAGACTTACGGGCTTCCGGTTGTCTATCCGAAGAATGCCGGGACGCCCGAAGATGTCGGCAAGCTCGCCCCCGAGGCCGGTTATCTGCTCACGACGGCCTTCCCGTCTTTGACGTTGGAGCAGGCCGACCAAATCCTGACCGAAACCGAAGGCCCAGGCGGCGGCTTTCTCGACGACGGATCCGCCTTCGGCGTGTATTCCCGACTCAACCTCTATGCCGCGGCGGACAGAGCGAAGCAGCTTGCCGCCGGCAAATGATTTTTTGGTAGAGGAGCGGGCGCCGCCACGTGGAAGGCAGGCCGTCAGCATGTAATTGACGCTGGAGTCATTCGAAAGCTGCAAGAGCCGAGAACGAAGATTCATCCTGACGCCGCGCACGTCGACGACGCGGAATAGCTTGGTCTCCAGCGCGGACTGGATTTCGTCGGGCCGGACGAACTTTCGCCATTGGTGCGAGCCACGCGGCAACAATCGAAGTGCATATTCGCCCATCGCGATGGCAAACGCCCGCTTTTCACTGTCCGATTGATCGTCGATAATATCGCCAGCCATGGCCGCCCATAATCCGTTGGCCGCAAAACTTGCAACCGAAGCTGACTTCGGAGCCGATGCCGACGTGACTATGACCTGGTCAGGGATCAAACTATTGTGAGGAAGTGGTCTGGGCTGCCGGTTTCGCCGCGGGCCCGAGCGATTCCGGAGGAATGTCCGCCGCCGCGATCACGTCATCCGGGAGCCGCTTCCACACTTGCGTTTTACCAAGCAAAGGAATCCCGAGGTATCCGCGCACCGAAAGATTTTTGCCGTCGGGGCTCAATTCCATCTTGGCATGGTAGAGGCTGCCGTCGCGGGGATCTAAGATGTGTCCCTCGTCGTAGTTGTGGCCGTCGCGCTTCATGCCCTTGACGATGGTGAGACCGAGCATGGGGGCGTCCTTTTGGTCTCCCTCGCACTTCTCGCATAAATCGCTATATACTGGCGCTCCGGCCTTCTTGAACATTTTGACAATCCGGCCCTCGAAGACGCCGTTCTTTTCGACGAAATAGAACCAGCCGCCGACAGAGCCGTCGTCGTCGACTTGCTGCCAAAATCCCGCCGCGGTCTTGTATTGGTTCGGCGCCGCCATCGCAGTTTTCTTATGCTTTGGCGCCTTCGAGTCCGGCGCGGGCGCCGCAACCGGCTTGGTGGGCGTCGCTGACGGCGCGGCGTTATCTTGCGCCGCCGCCAAATGAGCATAGATTGCTACGGGCATTGCGATGGCGATCAGCGCGGCTAATCTCAGCTTCATCTTCGATTCTCCCGGGTGGCGCCTATACGCCGAGTCTTTTTGTGCCCTCGAATGATGCCCAATTCATGGAGAAACCGGGACAGTAGTGTGCTTGACCATACGGGAGGCTGACAGATCGGGGGCGCCTCTGTGAGCCAGATTCGGTCACAGCGCCGAGCTCTCGGCGAAGTAGCCCTCTCGCTTTCAGGGTCTGCATGGGGTTAGAACTACAGATCTGACGGGAATTGATCATTCTCGCGTAAGTCGTATTGCGGAGCGGCTCGTCGCTCATGGAGAACGATCGCGATCTCCGAGTCCTCAGCCGGCGGACTGATTTCGGCGGCGCTATTGTCGGTTCCCGGCGCGTCGGCCTATTTTCTCGGAGGCGGCGTGATCTACACCCGCAAGGCGATGGTAGCGCTGCTCGAGCTGACGCCAGCCAAACTCGAGGGATTACGTTCCGCCACCGAGCCGATGGCCTCCTTGCTCGCCGAAACCGTCAGAAGCAGTCTGGACGCCGACTGGGGCCTGGCGGAAACGGGGCGACCGGTCCCGGCGGCAACCGATACGGAGACGCCCAAGGGGCATGCCTGCCTGGCCATCTCCGGCCGGCGGAAGGCCAGCCGAATTTTGGAGACGGGGTCGCATGGTCGCGTTCGCGAACGCGGCGCTGGAATTGCTCGAGGAAACTCTGCTTGGTCGATGAGCGAGAGCCGACCGCAAGGCAACGCCGAAGACCGCGATCCGCGCTCCCTTCGGCCGGTAGCGCAGGCAGAAATGTTTTTGGCGCCGCTCGGCTCGACACGAAGGCCGAAACCCTTTAATTCGCTGTCCGACAGAGCGCTCGGATCGGGGCGTCGCGGCGTCTACCGCACGCTTCGACAGGCGGTTGAACAGGTTTACGAGGGGCTATGGCGGCAAGAATCTATTTTCCGTCGCGCAGCGCGATGCAGTCGGGCCGGGCCAGCGACAAATGGATTCTGGAATACGAGCCGGAATCGGCCCGGCAAATCGAGCCCCTGATGGGGTGGACAGCTTCGACCGACATGAAGTCCCAGGTGAAACTGAGGTTCGACAACAAGGAGGAGGCGATCGCCTACGCGACGCGCAACGGGATTCCCTATCGCGTCGAAGAGCCGAAGCCGTCGGCGTCAAAGGTCCTTTCCTACTCCGACAACTTCAAGTATAATAGGATCGTGCCTTGGTCGCACTGAGGCCGACGGCTTTCTGAGTTTCCCGAAACCGGCTCCGTAGCTCAGTTGGATAGAGCAGCCGCCTTCTAAGCGGCAGGTCGCAGGTTCGAGCCCTGCCGGAGTCGCCAGGCAAAATTGGGGAGCGGGCCAACGTTTGGGGTAACAGCAAGCCGCTCGCAAGAGCCCGGGGGAAAGCCGCCAGACCGGAGACCGCGCATGGCGCAAGAGAAGATAATCGACTATCCCGAGATGATCGCGGCCTACGTGAAAACCGCGAGGGAAATCTATCGATTCGACGACGGCTTGGAC
>JBAQGU010000445.1:0-1606 GCA_049287975.1 Roseiarcus sp. | reverse complement strand
ATACAGTAGTTATCAACATGCCTGCAGTGGCATCGAGCGGGGCAATTTCCGCAGCCGATTTCCGAGAATGGCCAGTTCTGGACTGGATTCGAGAAGACCCGAGAGTGCAGGAAGCATTCATTCGAGTTTACGGAGAGCCAATCAAGACGGGGGTTGTCGAGGATGCCGCCGACACTAAGTCCGTGAGGGACGCCGAGCTTGGCAAGACGGGCGATGATACTGAGTCTTCACCAGCCTCGCCTATTTTTTCGGACTCAGATTCTCCCTACACGCTAGATTGACGGTCAATATCGCTCCCATTGTGGCCCCGGCCCGCCAGCGCCGGCTGGAGGGGTTAACCACTATTACTGGAAATCGAGACCAGCAAAGCGCCGAAACCCTTCGAAGGCACAGGCGTGCGCGAAGTATCGCCAACCCACGTCTCTTGGCTGACGCGCGGCCAATTCCGCAACGTTTCCGTCGAACGTCTGGTGCGACGACTGATGCGGCTGGGCTGCGTGGTCGAAACCATCCTGCAGAGCCGGGACGACCAGCGGCGGCGCGCGACGTTCTGCAGCTTCATGCGGAGCACATAGTCTAAAGGCGCCAGTCCTGCGCCTCCCCCCTCACATCGTCGCACCGATCTGCCAGGGCGCGAATTCCGCCTCACCGTAGCCGAGAGACTCGGACTTGCTGCGCTCGCCGGACGCCACGGCGAGAATGCGCTCGAAAATCTCTCGCCCCTTCTCCTCGATCGAGACGCCGTCGAGCACGTCGCCGCAATTGATGTCCATGTCCTCGACCATCCGCCGGTACATTTCGCTGTTCGTCGCGAGCTTGATAGAGGGCGTCGGCTTGCAGCCGTAGGCGGAGCCGCGCCCCGTCGTGAAGCAGAGCACGTTGGCGCCGCCCGCCACCTGCCCGGTCGCGGAGACGGGATCGTAGCCGGGCGTGTCCATATAGACGAAGCCCTTGGCGGTGACGGGCTCCGCGTAATGGTAGACGCCGTTCAGCGGCGTCGTACCGCCCTTCGCCGCGGCGCCGAGCGATTTCTCGAGAATGGTCGTCAGCCCCCCTGCCTTGTTGCCGGGCGACGGATTGTTGTTCATCTCTCCGCCGTTGCGCGCGCAATAATCCTCCCACCAATGGATCAGATCGACCAGCTTGTGGCCGATCTCCGGCGTCGCCGCGCGGCGGGTCAAGAGATGCTCGGCGCCATAGATTTCCGGCGTCTCGGCAAGAATCGCGGTGCCGCCGTTGCGCACCAGGATGTCCGCCGCCGCCCCGAGCGCGGGATTTGCCGTGATGCCGGAATAGCCGTCGGAGCCGCCGCACTGCAGCGCGACCATCAATTCGCTCGCCGGCGTCGTCTCGCGTTGGACCTTGTCGAGGATCGGCAGCATCGCCTCGACGCGCTGCAGCCCGGCCGCGACGGTCTTGCGTGTGCCGCCAGTCGCCTGGATCGTCATGCTCTGGAAAAGATCGCTCTCGACGACGCCGTATTCCTCCTTCATGCGGCCAATCTGGAAAACCTCGCAGCCCAGCCCGACCATGATGACGCCCCCCATGTTGGGATTGCCGGCGTAGCCCCATTGCGTGCGTTTGAGCGTCTCGAAGCCCTCGCCCT
>JBAQGU010000444.1:0-3152 GCA_049287975.1 Roseiarcus sp. | reverse complement strand
CACTTTATGATTGCATTTGGCGACAGGAAAGACCCTTTCCTGCAACCTACGCAATACGCCTTATGTACATTAATTACCCCAGGCCACTCGTGTGCTGCCCAGCGCGGAGAGTCAACGACTAACTGCTTTAGCCTATTTGCGCATGCTCACATCGAGATTGTTCATTCGTGTTCGCGTGCGCCATGGCAGGGTCGCCTTGGGTGGGCGTCAAACTGGCCGACCGCCTCGCCGTGCGCGCGGTTGACGCGCGCAGCCAAGCAGAATATGAGGATGTTCCGTGGTCATTTGAGCCGGTCGGCTTGCCGCCACGTTAAACATAGGGCTAAAAGATCGGGGATTTCGCAAAAATCTCCTGTTTTTCGCCCGCTCGCGCGCTTCGGCGCGCGCGTTCAGGAGCGCGTCATGGTCAGTCCCCGCAAGTCCCGCAGCCCCCAAACATTGCGTCCCGCCACGCAGCTCGTCCACGGCGGCACGCTGCGCTCGCAATTCGAAGAGACTTCGGAGGCGCTGTTTCTGACGCAAGGCTATCTCTACGATACGATGGAGCAGGCCGAGGCTCGCTTCAAGGGTGAGGACAGCGGCTTCATCTATTCGCGTTTCGCCAATCCGACGGTGGCGATGTTCGAGCGCCGGATGGCGCTGCTGGAAGGCGCAGGGGCCGCGCGCGCGACCGCGAGTGGCATGTCGGCTGTGACCGCCGCGCTGATGGGCCAATTGCGAGCGGGCGACCACGTCGTCGCGGCCAAGGCGCTGTTCGGCTCCTGTCTCTATGTCGTAGAGGATCTGCTACCACGCTTCGGCGTCGCCTCGACCTTGGTCGACGGCGTCGATCTCGCGGCCTGGCGCGCCGCGATGCGTCCGAACACCAAGACGACGTTCCTGGAGACTCCAACCAATCCGACGATGGAAGTCATCGACATCTCGGGCGTCGCCGAAATCGCGCACGCGCACGGCGCGACGCTGGTCGTCGACAACGTCTTCGCGACCCCGCTGTTGCAGAAGCCGCTCGCGCTCGGCGCCGATTGCGTCGTCTATTCCGCGACCAAGCATATCGACGGACAGGGCCGCGCGTTGGGTGGGGTGATTCTCGCCTCCGAAGCGTTCATCAACGAGCATGTCCACAATTTTCTGCGCCAGACAGGACCTTGTCTCTCCCCGTTCAACGCCTGGGTGATGCTGAAATCGCTGGAGACTTTGCCGGTCCGGGTGGAGGCGCAGGTGCGCTCGGCGGCGCGGATCGCCGACTATCTGGCCGGCCACGCGAGCGTGGTTCGCGTCCTCTATCCCGGCCGCGCCGACCATCCGCAAGCTGCGCTCGCGCGCCGCCAGATGTCCGGCGGCGGCACGCTCGTCGCATTCGAGGTCGACGGCGACAAGGCGGCCACGTTCGCGGCGGCCAACGCGCTGTCGATCATCGGCATTTCGAACAATCTGGGCGACGCGAAGAGCCTGATCACCCATCCCGAGACGACGACGCATCAGCGCCTCAAGCCCGACCAGCGCGCGGCGCTCGGAATCGGGCCCGGCCTGCTCAGGCTTTCGGTCGGGCTCGAGGACGTCGAAGACCTCATCGAGGATTTGGGGCAGGCGCTCGACCGGCTGCGGGCGAGCCCGAGCCGCGCGGCGGAGTAGCGGTCAGTGCCCCTGCGCGGCCAGTTCGGCGGCGGTCGTCAGGCGGCCGGCCGGGGTTAGATTGTTGATGAGCTGCGGCAGCACCGCCGAGAGCTGCCGCAGCAATTCCTGCTCGCTGAGGCCGCTCCTGGCGGCCAGATCGCTGATGGTCTGCTGGCCGAGCGCAGAGCCGAGCTGCCCCGGCTGGATAGGCTGGTTGGCGCCGTGGCCGATCCAGGAATTGACCTGCGCGGCACTGCCGCCGGTGCTCAGTTTGCTGACGATCTCGGTCAGTCCCCCGAGCAAACCGCCGCTCAGAAAGCCGCCCGTCGGACCCGCCTGCGGGGGAGGCGCGGCCTGCGGGGGAGGCGCGGGGGCGGGCGTGGAGCTCTGGCCGAAGAAATGATGTAGCAGCAGGGCGCCCGCCGCGATCGCGATCGGCGTTGCGAGATCGCCACCGGGAACCGCGCCCTTCAAGGCATCGTCAAAATAGCTCATGTCTGTCTCCTCCAGTCGAACGCGAAAATCCCCCACTCCCGCTCTTTGCGGGAGAGGGTTGGGGTGAGGGGCGTGGAAATTACGACGACCCTCATCCGGCGCTTCGCGCCACCTTTTCCCGCAAGAGCGGGAGAAGAGAAGGAACCTTAGCCGCTTGCCTTTTCCGCGTCCATCCCGCAACACTCGCCGCTCGGTCGAGGGCGGCGACGGCATCGGGCCGCGCGGCCGCCCTCCGGGGGTAGGGGAAATCGCGCCATGGGTTGGATCACTTGGATCATTCTCGGACTGATCGCCGGCTTCATCGCCAGCAAGATCGTCAACAAGCAGGGGGCCGGCGTCCTGATGGACATCGTCATCGGCATCGTCGGCGCGGTCGTCGGCGGCTTCATCGGCGAGAAGCTCGGCCTCGGCGGGCTCGAGGGCTTCAGCCTCTGGAGCATCCTTCTGTCGGTGCTCGGCGCGATCATCGTGCTGCTCGTCTATCGCGCGGTCGCCTCGCGGGCGTGATGGCGCGCTCCGGGCGCGTCGTCTTTCATGTTGCTTGGCGCGCCGGCCCCTCTTCCCATCGCGCCGCCGATCGATCGTCGGCGCTTTTCGGCTCGATCCAGTCTTCAACAGAACCATCGATCCGGCGTGCGCGTTTCCAGAACGGCGCGCGCGTCTTCAGATAGTCCATCAGCATCTCGGCCGCGGCGAACGCCTCGCCGCGATGCGCGGCAGCGGCGATCACCAGCACGATGGGCTCGCCGGGCGCGATGGTTCCGAAACGGTGGATCGCCGTCACGCCGATCAGCGGCCAGCGCTCGGACGCTTCGTCGACGACGCGCGCGATTTCGGCTTCGGCCATGCCGGGATAGTGTTCGATCTCGAGCGCGGCGAGCCCGCCGCCCTCGTCGCGGCACAGGCCGACGAAACTCACGAGTGCGCCGACGTCCGCCCGTCCCGCCGTGAGCGCACGAGCCTCGGCGGCGGCGTCGAAATCCTCGGCCTGGACGCGGACCGTTCGCATCGCCTCAGCCGCCGGTCATCGGCGGGAAGAAGGC
>JBAQGU010000443.1:0-28104 GCA_049287975.1 Roseiarcus sp. | reverse complement strand
GCTCTGGACATCAATTGCTTCGCGAGCTTGCCCTGCAGATGGGCCTCCCGACCATGTTCGTTCGCAAAAGCGTCGAATATGCCGAAAGTGCTGTTTCCCATCCGGATCGCGAACCAGGCCGTCGTCTCCGGCTCGTCATCGACCATCGATCGGGCGCTCGACAGAAAGGACGCGACCTCCTGCTCCATTCCGGGCTTGGCTTCGAGTTGGACGTAAAGCGCATGTTGTGTCATTTGGCTTCTCCTCTCGTTACCCCCACCAAGATCGTTAAAGCAGAAGTGCGTCTATACTAAGGCGATTATTGACAAATATCAATGTGCAATCGAATTCGTCAATCATTGAAGGATAATCCGAGCCATAATCTGGCGCGCAGCTCTGGAATGACGTTCGATGTCTCCGATTTGAGCCAAACAATCATCGGCAAACCTTTCAACCCAGCTCGCCGAACTCCTCGACCCGAAACTCCCCTGCCGACCGCTCGCCCTTGCCCGCCAGTTCAGCCTCGCGCCCGCGCAGTTCGACGCGCCTGATCTTGCCCGAGATCGTCTTCGGCAGTTCGCTGAATTCGATCCGCCTTATCCGTTTGTAGGGCGCGAGCCGCTCTTTCAGGAACTTGAAAATCGACAGCGCGGTGGCCCGGTCGGGGCCGTGACCGGGCGCCAGGACGACATAGGCCTTGGCCACGGTCAGCCGCGTGGGATCGGGGGCCGGCACGACCGCCGCCTCGGCGATCGCCTCATGCTCGATCAGCGCGCTCTCGAGTTCGAACGGACTGAGGCGATAATCGTTCGATTTGAACACGTCGTCGGCCCGGCCTACAAAGTTGATGTAGCCGGAAGCGTCGCGCGTGGCGACGTCGCCGGTGCGGTAATAGTCGCCCTCGAGCGGGCGCAGGGCGCCGTCGTCGTCCTGATAGCCCTGCATCAACCCCACCGGCCGGGCCGCGAGCGGGATCGCGATCTCGCCATGATCGGCCACGAGCCCCTCGGCGTCGAGCAGCACCACGCGATAACCCGGCAGCGGGCGCCCCATCGAGCCCGCGACGACCCGCTGGCCGACCGCATTGCCGATCATCATCGTCGTCTCGGTCTGGCCATAGGAATCGCGCAAGGACACGCCCCAGGCGCGGGCGACCCGTTCGATCACTTCCGGATTGAGCGGTTCGCCCGCCGAGTTGGCTTCGCGCACGCTCACTTTCCACGCCTCGAGGTCGAGCTGAATCAGCTGGCGCCAGACGGTCGGCGGCGCACAGAACGAAGTGATCTCGTGCGCGACGAGATCATCGAGCGTCGCGCGCGGCTCGAACCGCTTGGCGAGCGCGACGATGCAGGCGCCCGCGTTCCAGGGCGCGAAGAAGCTCGACCAGGCGTGCTTGGCCCAGCCGGGCGAGGAAATGTTGAGATGCAGATCGCCTGGCTTCAACCCCAGGCCGAACATGGTCGAGAGGTGCCCGATCGGGTAGCTCGCATGACTGTGCATGACGAGCTTGGGCCGCGCAGTCGTGCCCGAGGTGAAATAGAGCAGCATCGGATCTTCGGCTCGAGTCGGCCCGTCCGGCTCGAAATGCGCCGAGGCTTTCAGCAGCGAGGCGTAGTCGAGCCAGCCTGCCGGCGCGCCGCCGAAGGCGATGCGTACGAAATCCTCCACCTGCCCTGCGAATTTGGTCGCGTCGGCGCCGTCGGCGATCACGAAACGCGCGCGGCCCCGCGCGAGGCGATCGGCGATGTCTGCGCCAGTCAGCAGCGTCGTCGCGGGGATCACGACCAGGCCGAGCTTCATCGCCGCCAGCATCGCGACCCACAAGGGCGCGACGTTGCCGAGCATCAGCAGCATCCGATCGCCGCGCCGGGCGCCGAGCCCGCGCAGGCCGTTGGCGAGGCGCGACGAGATCGCCGACAGCTCGGCGAAGCCGAGAGTTTCCACGCCGTCGCCCAGGATTTTCAGCGCGGGCCGCGCGCCGCGTTCGCCCTTCGCCAGCTCCGCGTCGAACCAGTCGAGCGCCCAGTTGAACCGTTCCGGGCGCGGCCATTGGAAGCCGGCGCGGGCGAAATCATAATTTTCACCGACCGCGAGCAGGAAGTCGCGCGCGAATTTGAATTCCTCTGTGGACATCTCTCGCTCAGGCCGCCGTGCGCGTGATTTCGACCTTGTCGGGGTAAAAGGCGAGATATTCTTTGATCGCTTCCACCCCCGATATCGGGGTCTCGTAAGTCCAGACCGCGTTCGCGTCGACGTCGGCGCCGGACTTCAGGGTGAAATAATTCGCGATGCCCTTGTAGGGGCACCTCGTCTCGTGCGTCGTCCGCGCAAAAACGTTCATGTCGGCATCCTCGCGCGGCACGTAATAGACGGCGGGATATACGTGCTCTTTCAGCTCCAGCGCATGCGTCGTATCGACGATCGTGCGACCGCGCCAGCGCACGACGACGCGGCCCGGCTCGGGAGAAATCGTGATGGGGTGATCGTTGGGCATCCTCGCGTCCTTTCCGCGTCGCTCGGCTGGCCCGAGGCCAGCTTTGAATCGCCAATGCCGCCGCGATCAGATGGACGTTGCGGAAACCGTCGCGACGACTCGACGCTCCGATGATACGCCTCGCCGCGCGTTCCGTGAACCCCCGCCGCGACCGCGGGCGGCGAGAAAACCTTCTGATATGCGGTGGTTGACGCTGCGCGTGCTCTCCACGACAGGATAGTCGAGCGACACCGCATTGCGAACAAAAGTGAACCCGGAAATGGCTACTCCACCCGCCTGCCCTTCGGCGCGTACGGGTTCTTGCTCCCCCCGCGCATCGAGAGCCTGATCGGCACCCCGAACAGGGCGAACGTCTCGCGCAGCCCGTTCGCAAGGAACCGCTTGTAGCTCTCCGGGATGCTGTCGACGTGATTGCCGAACAGCACGAAGAACGGCGGCCGCGCCTTGGGCTGGGTCATGTAGCGGATTTTCACGCGCCGGCCGGAGACCGCGGGCGGCGGGGTGGCGTCGATGACGGGCGCGAGCCAGCGGTTCAGCCGGCCGGTCGAGATGCGCACGTTCCATACCTCATGGGTCGCGACCACCGCCTCCATCAACTTGTCGATATGCGCGCCGGTGAGGCCGGAGACGGGGATCACGCGAACGCCGCGAAGCTGCGGCAGCAGCCGGTCCGCCTCGGCGCGCAATTTCTGCGCCTCGAGGCTCTTGTTTTCGATCAGATCCCATTTGTTGAGCCCGATCACCAGCGCCCTGCCCTCGCGTTCGACCAGATCCGCGAGCGTGAGATCCTGCTTCTCGAACGGGATCGTCGCATCCAACAAGAGGATCACGACCTCGGCGAAACGCACGGCCCTGAGCGCGTCGGCGACCGCCAGCTTCTCGAGCTTCTCGACGACGCGAGAGCGTCGCCGCAGCCCCGCGGTGTCGAACAATTTGAGCCGACGGTCGCGCCATGTCGTCTCCAGGTTGATGCTGTCGCGGGTGAGGCCGGGTTCGGGGCCGGTCAAGAGACGATTTTCGCCGAGGATGCGGTTGAGCAGCGTCGACTTTCCGGCGTTCGGCCGCCCGAGCACGGCGATGCGCAGCGGCTTCGTCGTATCGACTTCGCTGCCGTCCTCCTCGTCGCCGAGCACGAGCGGCGCGGGCTCGTCGTCCTCATCGGGATCGAGCCGCGCGGAGGCCGGCAGAACTTCGCGTAAGGCGTCGTAGAGATCGCTGGTTCCGTCGCCGTGTTCGGACGAGAACGGGATCGGCTCCCCCAGACCCAACCCATAGGCCTCATGCACGCCATCGCGCGCCATCGCGGCTTCCGCCTTGTTGGCGATCAGGATGATCGGCTTGTCGGCGCGGCGCACCGCGGCTGCGAAATGCCGATCGCTCGGCGTCACCCCGGCGCGCGCGTCGACCACGAACAGGATCGCGTCGCAATCGGCGAGCGCGAATTCGGTCTGCGCGCGCATCCGCCCGGCGAGCGTGGCGGCATCGCCCTCCTCCAGGCCGGCGGTGTCGATGATCGTGAATTCGAGATCGCCAAGCGACGCTTCACCCTCGCGCCGGTCGCGCGTCACGCCGGGAGTATCGTCGACCAGCGCGAGCTTGCGGCCGACCAGCCGGTTGAACAGCGTCGATTTCCCGACATTGGGACGCCCGATGATGGCGACCTTCGCGGTCACGCGATCGCTCGAGTGAGGATCACTTGGGAGCTGGCGCGTTGGAGGCGACGACGCCGAGCAGCGATTCCGCGCTCTTCCGCTCGGCGGAGGGCGCCTCGGGATCGGCGACGACGAGATCGAGCCACTTGCCTGCGGTCGCATAGTCCTTCGCCTGGATCGCGATCGCGCCCAGCGTCAGCCGCGCGGTGTTGCGAAACACGCCGGTCGGCGTCGCCAGCGTCTCGAGCTCAGATTTGGCGGCGTCGGCCTCGCCCGCGGCGAGACGCGAGAGCGCCGCGCGCAGTCTCGCGGCGTCCCTGAACAGCGGATCGAGCGATGCATCGTTGGCGAGGCCGTCATACGCCAGCGCGCCCGCCTTCGGATCGGTCTTGGCTGTCAGCGCCGCCTGGGTGAACCGCGCCAACGCCTGGTAGCCCCCGGGCGCGTCCGCCGCGACTTTCGCGAGCGCCGCCCGGGCCTCCTCGGCCTTGCCGTCCCGATCGAGCTCGAGCGCCTGCTGAAACGCCGCGCCCGCCGCTTCCGAGGCTTGCAGGCGGCGATATTCATAATAGCGGTAACCGCCAGTCGCCAGCACGATGACGACCGCCGCAGCGAAGATGAGGTTCTGATTCTTGGTCCAGAATTCGACCGCTTTGTCGCGACGAACCTCTTCGTCGACTTCCTGAAAGATATCGCTCATCGAACCGCTCGTTAACTACGCCCGGACGCTGGGCGCAGGATCAGGGCGAGCCCGTTAGCACGGCAGGACGGCGAAAGCGAGGATGCCGCGCGAATGGGCGTGAAATAGAAGGCCCGCCACACGCCATCCAGCGGCTCCGCCGCCGGCGCCTTTTTCCAGGCTTGCGCGGCGGCCGCGAACCTTCACCCGTTTGCCGTGCGCCACGGCTGGATCGCTTCGCTTCGCTCGCGATGACGGAAAGCGCCGGAGAAAATCCCCCTGGGGGCTACGGGTTACGGTGACTCCCACCAACACTGAATCGCGCGTATTCTTCGGGGGCCATATACACGGCCGGAAAGCGGCCAACGAAACGGAAAGCGTGCGTCATGACTTTGGGGGAGCGGCTGTGAACTCCGCGACGATCTTCGCCGACGCCAGCTATGACGGCCGCAACAAGGCCGCCGGGTGGGCCGCATGGATCAAGGCCGACGGTCGCGCGTCTGCGATGGCGTCGGGCGTATTCAAGGCCCTGCCGTCGACGTCATCCGACGCCGAATTGCTCGCCCTCGCCAACGCCATGCATCAGGCGAACCGGCTCGGCATGATCGACGATGGCGCCGAAATCCTGCTGCAGTCCGATTCCACCTATGCGCTGTCGATCGTGCTCTGGGCCATACCGGGCTCGACCGAGCGTCCGCACGAGAACAGCGCTGCGATCCTCCGTAGCAAAAACCCGAAACTGAAGGACGACGCCAAGAAGGCGGTCGAGGTCATCCGGGCCATCGTCGCCGCGCGCGGGCTGAAGATCGCATGCCGCCACGTCCGCGGCCATACCGATGGCGCCGGCCGCCAGTACGTCAACCGGGCCGTCGACGCCGCCGCACGCAAGGCGATGCGGCAAGCGAAGAAGACATCGGGGGCGTTGCAATGAAGGCCGCCGGCAGCGCCCCATCCGTCATTGCGAGGAGCCCTTGCGACGAAGCAACCCAGGGGCCGCGTGCTGTGGCCCCTGGGTTGCTTCGCTTCGCTCGCAATGACGGGGGTGGAAGTCGGCTCACTTATTTCTGGGCGTCGCCTTGGCTTCGATTCCATGGCATCGAATGAGGTTCAGCAGGACGAGGGCGTGGCCGGTTGGACGTTTCGTCGCGCTCCAATTTGGACATGTGATCAGCGGTCGCGGCTGAGTTCGCGCATTGTGAGTTTATGCGCCGTCTCGTCCATCACGCCGACGCGCCGCATCCCTTCGGCGGGCCTTGACGGGCAACGCCAAATGCAAAATGGTCGGCGACCTCCGTCTCGACGCGTCGCGAGAGGATGATCCTCATGCGTTCGAGAAACCGAAGCGCTGGGCGAGACGGTCGAATGCTTCTTCAGCAGGAACCGTGTCGCCACGCTCGGCTTGGGCGATGCCTTCATCGAGTTTCGCGATCTGTTCCGGCGTAAGGCGTCCGAAACCAGTGTGTTTCGATCTTTCCGCAAGCTGCTCGACCAGTTCGCGCGGCTCGGCCGGCGCGAGTGTCTCGAACAATTCGAGGATGCGTTGTCGGGTTTCGGTCATGGCCTCGAGAATAGCACCAAGCGGGCGAGTTGCGAAGCGGCGGAATTCTTGGTCACAACAACGGTGCTTCCTGCCCGCCTTCGCGGATCAGGCTTTCCTCGAAGGAGAATCCTACCCCGGTCCTCAGGGCGACCTTACGAGCACGAGGGCTCCCTGTTCGAGATCGTCCTGCAAGATTTCCGGCTCCTGCTTGCCGTCGGTCTTTCGCGACACCTCCTTACGCAAGGCGCGAAACGCGTCGTCGATTCGAAGTCCTGGCGTCGTCATCTGTTCGATGAAGGCTTGGGCGAAAGGGCTGCCCATGCCGCCGACGCCATCGATCGCCGTTTTGCCGAGGTGGGTGGACATGCCGATATAAATTTGCGGCGACAACGAAACAGCTATGGGCTCAAAGCCCCTGTCGCCAGACCCGCGATGGAACGGGTCATTGCGGCAGGCGTCAATAAAGGCGAGCGTCACTTTCGCCGGCGCGGAGATGCGTTTCATGACCTCATCGATCGAGAAGCCGTCGCGCCGAAGCACGGCGTCAGAGGTTGCGCTCATGTCGGCTGAGGTCGTCATCAGGTAGTTGCGCGGGCGCAGATCGTCGCCAGCAAGGGCGAAGCCATGGCCCGCGAAATAAAACAACACGATGTCCGCGCCCTCTTCCTTGGCGACGAATCGGGTCAAGGCCGCGTCGAACTTTGCAAAATCAGCGTCCTTGACCTCCATGACGTCGAAACCCGCTTTCCGGAGGCTCACGCTCACGAGGTCAGCGTCGAATACCGGATTGGCAAGAACCGCATTTGGATAAGCCGAATTGCCGATCACCAACGCGACGCGCCGGTCCGGGAGGGGGACGGGGATCGGCGGCGGCGCCGCAAGTTTAACTGCGAGCGGCGGGGCTATCGTTGGGGCGGCGGCAGCTACAGCGACGGGGCTCGGCAGCGGCGCGCCAGGCTTGACTTCAGGCGGCGGGGCTATCGTGGGAGCCGCAGCAGCTACGACGGACGGCGGGGCGGGCGTTTCGGTCGAACTCGCTACCGGAGCGCCAGCGACAACATCGGCATTCCAGAGCTTGATGGTCTTATCACGGCTCCCCGAAACGAGCATCCGACCGTCCGGCGAAAAGGCGGAGGAATCCACCCAGTTCGTATGCCCTTGCAGAGTCCGCAGCTCCCGCCCGCTCGCGGCGTCCCAGAGCTTGATCTTCTCGTCGCCACTCGCCGACGCGATCGTCCGGCCGTCCGGTGAAAAGGCGACGGAAAACACAGCACCCTTATGCCCTTGCAGCGTCCGCAGCTTCCGGCCGCTCGCGGCGTCCCAGAGGTCGATGGTATTGTCGCTACTCCCCGAAGCGATCGTCCGGCCGTCCGGCGAGAAGGCGACTGAAAGCACATAGTTCCAAAGCACATAGTCATCCCTATGCCCCTGCAGCGTCCGCAGCTCCCGCCCGCTCGCGGCGTCCCAGAGCTTGATCTTCGTGTCGGCGCTCCCCGAAGCGATCGTCCGGCTGTCCGGCGAAAAGGCGACCGAGTCCACCTCGGCTGCATGCCCAATCAGCGTCCGCAGCTCCCGCCCGCTCGCGGCGTCCCACAGCTTAATCGTATTATCCCAGCTCCCCGAAGCGATCGTCCGCCCGTCTGGCGAAAAGACGACGGAGTCCACCTTTCCCGTATGCCCTTGCAGCGTCCGTAGCTCCCGCCCGCTCGCAGCGTCCCAGAGCTTGATGGTATGGTCCCAACTCCCCGAAGCGATCGTCCGATCGTCCGGCGAAAAGGCGACGGAAAACACCGCGTTCGTATGCCCTTCCAGCGTCCGCAGCTCCCGCCCACTCGCCGCGTCCCAGAGCTTGATCGTCCTGTCATCGCTTCCCGACGCGATCGTCCGTCCGTCCGGCGAAAAGGCGACGGAATTCACATCGCCTTTGTGCCCGTGAAGCGTCCGCAGTTCCCTCATTTCCGACGAATTGGACTGCGCATTGGATGGGGTCGCCCGCAGCCCAACGAGCCCCGCGACGATGAACAAAGCGCCTATCGCAAGCCCCATCGCCGCATAGCGCATGACTCTCTCCGAATTCAGACCCAAACCGGCATTGTCGCCAGCCACCATTCGGCCGAAGCGTGACGGCGCGACGTTCCAGTTCGTCCAAGATGGCTGGCAACCATATCCCGATAACGCGCTGAATACCAAGAAGTGGAAATGGTTTGGTCGAACCGCGCTCTCCCAACGACTTGGAAGTTTCGCGGTGAAGCCCGCTTGTCCAGCGCCGTCGAACCCGCCGATCCCAAGGGCCAGCATTTATCAGCGCAATAACTGACATTTATCGACGTTCATGCTACCATTCCGCCATGTTCAAACCGAACTTCCGGATCACGGCGCAGATCGCGTCGGCGCTGATGCAGATCGAGGCGTGCCGCCAGGCGGTCGATGAACTGCCGATCGATGCCACGGCCTTGCGGCGCTTGCGCGAGACGGCGGCGCTCTCGACGACCCATTTCTCGACGCAGATCGAAGGCAACCGCCTCACCCTGCCCGAAGTGCGCGCAGCGATCCAGGGCGAGCGCATGCCCGGCCGCGAGCGCGACGAGCGCGAGGTGCGCAACCACTTCCTCGCGCTCAAAGCGATGGAGAAGCTCTCCGAGGAGCAAGGTCGCGTATCCGAAGAGCAGGTCCAACGACTCCACGGCCTCGTCATGACCGGTCGCGATAGGCCGTCGCCGTATCGCATCACCCAGAACATCGTTCGCGACTCGTCGACCAGGCGCATCGTCTACCTTCCCCCGGAAGCGCCCGACGTGCCGGAGCTGATGTGGAGCCTCGTCGATTGGATCAACACGGAACTCTCCGACGGCGAGCTGCCCGCGCCGATCGTCGCCGCGCTCGCCCATTATCAGTTCGCGACCATCCACCCCTACCTCGACGGCAACGGCCGCACCGCGCGGCTGTTGGCGACCTTGATTTTGCGCAAATCCGGCTATGGCCTCAAAGGCATCTATTCCCTGGACGAGCATTACGCGAAGAGCCTGTCCTCCTATTACGCCGCACTCACCGTCGGATCCCACAACTACTACGAGGGCCGAGCCGAAGGGGACGTGACGCCGTTCGTCAGCTATTTCTGCGCCGGCATGGCCGACGCCTTTACGAAGGTACGAGCCGCCGCCACGCGAGCCGAGCAACGCACGGCCGTCGACCCCTCCACGCTGCTGCGCGAACTCGACCCCCGCCAGCGCCGGCTCGTGGAATTGTTCCGAAAGCAGGGCTCCGCGACATCGGCCGAGATGGCCGCCTATCTCGGGATGAGCTCGCGGACGCTCGTGCAGCTTTGCCGGGAATGGATCGCGGGCGGCTTCCTGGAATACCAGAACGCCGCGCGCAAGACCCGCTCATATCGACTGGTCCGCGGTTCGATCAACTTCATTCTTGACCGCTCGTCGAGCCCGCCACCACGGCGAAACGCGGGACACCTCACGCTGTCCAGCGACGTTGCGATCATCATCACATAACAACAGGGGCCGCGCACGGCCGCTTCGAAATACCAGACGATCGCCGCCGTCATCATCGGCATGTCGTAGTTGAAGGCGTGCGGCGTCGCCAGGAACGTGCCGACGACGAGCAGCGCCGCCGCCCGCTCCCCGACGCCGGCGCGAAACGCGCGCCAGACCCAGAACGCGACCGGGATCGTCACGGCCGCCTGGACGACTTGCGCGAGCCGCTCCGGCAGCCCGAGCATGCGCGCATTGGCTTCGATCGTCGGCATCAGATAGTTCACCGGGTCGAAGTGTCCGGAATAGTCGAACAGCTGGCGGAGCCAGACCGCCCAGATGTCGGAGCCGAACGCCCAGCTCGAGAGCGCCACGCAAACGAGGCCGGTGACGGCCGCCGCGGCGATCGTGCGCCACAGCCCCGCGGAGGCCAGCGCGATAGGAACTAGAACCCCCAGCTGCGGCTTGTAGGCGAGCAGCCCGAACAGCACGCCGGCGACGATCGGCCGGCTCTGCGTCAGCCGCAAGCCGCCCAGCATCAAGGCGCCGGAGAGAAATCCGCTCTGGCCCGAGATCAGCGCGATCGTCGTCGCCGGCGCCAGCAGCGCGCCGAACAGCCGCGGCGTGATGCGAAAATTTCCGCCCGTCATCGCCCAGAGGTAGAGCGCGAACGTGCCGCCCATAAACAGCACGAAGGCGAGGCCAAGGCCGAGGGCGCCGAGCGGGGCGAGCATCAGCAGGAACGTCGGGGGATAGGGAAACGGGTTGAACGCGCGGGGGTTCATGCCGAGCACGGCCTGGCGCAGATGCAGCGCGTCGGAATCATAGCTCAGCGCTGGCTGTCCTTCATGGGCGATGAACCCGGAGGCCCAGAGAGCGTAAAAATCGCCGAACCGATGGAAGCCCGAACCCGTCACGAGCGCGCGCAGCCCGAGGAAGAGCAGGACCGCGAACACGGACCCCAAAACCGTCAGGATCAGGTTGCGCGCAGTTTCGCTCAGTTCGAGATCGAGCCGGCCGGCTGACATACGAAGGGCGGCGGGCAGATATGGAGACACGCGCATCGGTCGTCGCTCCCGGCGGAAAGGCGCCGCAGCGAAGCTAGCGGCTCAGTCCTTTCAAAGCGTAAAACCGTTGTGGCAATCCCGCCGCGAGCGCATTCTCATCGTAACCGGACGCTCAAGGCCAGGAGATCTCGTCGCCATGCCGCCGCCCTCTTTGCAACTGACGCCGGAGACCGCGCCGGACGAGATGACCGCTCGCGCGATCTCGGCCGGCCTCGAAGCCTACAACAACTCCATCGTCCCTGGCGGCGATTGGAAGCCGCTATGGATCGTAGGGCGAGACGCCGCCGGCAGCGTGCAAGCCGGCCTTCGCGGCGTGACCGAATTCGATTGGCTGTTCGTGGTCTGGCTCTGGGTCGCCGAGCCCTATCGCGGGCAAGGCGTCGGCTCGCGGCTGCTCTCGGGCGCCGAAGCGATCGCGCGCGAGCGGCAATGTTCGCACAGCTACCTCGACACGTTCAGCTTCCAGGCGCCTGAGTTCTATAAGCGGCGCGGGTACGACGAATTCGGTCGGCTGGAGGGCTTCCCGCCGGGTCACGCCAGGATTTGGCTGTCGAAGATGCTTTAGCGAATCGAAGCTATCCAGGCCCACGGCGGGGCGTTCGAAATGTTCTACGAGACGCACCTTTATTTGGCCCAACGCGCGGCCTAGATAGCACGTGATCGAACGAACGAAGGAGAATGCGATGGTGAGCAAGCTGGAATCCCTGCGTAGCATGACTACGGTCGTCAGCGACACTGGCGACATGGAATCGATCAAGCGGTTCAAGCCGACCGATGCGACCACCAATCCGACGCTGATCCTGAAGGCCTCGCAGCTGCCGGCCTACGCTCATCTCGTGGATGAAGCCGTGTCCTGGGGCGCTCGGCGCGGCGCGCCGGCGCACGCCGTCACCGACCGGCTCGCCGTCAATTTCGGCACGGAGCTGACGAAGATCGTGCCCGGGCGCGTGTCCACCGAAGTCGACGCCGATCTGTCGTTCGATACTGCTGGCAGCATCGCCAAGGCGAAGGCGCTGATCGCCGACTACGAGAGCCGCGGCGTCGGGCGCGAGCACATCCTGATCAAGCTAGCCTCGACCTGGGAAGGCGCGCAGGCAGCCGCCGTGCTGCAGCGCGAGGGCATCGACTGCAACATGACGCTGATCTTCTCGCTCGCCCAGGCGATCGCCTGCGCCGGCGCGAAGGCGTTCCTGATCTCGCCGTTCGTCGGTCGCATCCTCGACTGGCACGTCAAGGCGGGTGGCGGCCCGTACACCTCCGATACCGATCCCGGCGTCGTCTCCGTGCACACGATCTACGCCTATTACAAGAGCTACGGCATCGGCACGGTCGTCATGGGCGCCTCGTTCCGCAACGTCGGTGAAATCGAGGCGCTGGCCGGCTGCGATCGTCTGACGATCTCGCCGCAATTGCTCGCCGAACTCGACAAGGAGCAGACCGAACTGGTCCGAAGGCTCGACCCAAATGCCCCGGGCAAGGCCCCCGAGCGCATCGAGCTCGACGAGAAGCGCTTTCGCTGGATGCTCAACGAGGACGCTATGGGGACGGAGAAGCTCAGCGAGGGCATTCGCGGTTTCGCCAAGGATCTCGGGACGTTGCGCGAGCTCGTGACGCATCGCTTGGCCAAGGCGGCGTAAGCAGTTTCGTCTCAGTCGAGACGAAGCCTGCGCGTGCCCGTTCTGGCCGGGTGGCCTCGCGCGGCGCGTCCAATCCGCGGAGGCCCTCCCCTACCCCAGCCATCTGTATCCGCCCTTCTCGAACACGATCGCCCGCCCCTGCCAGATGCTGATCGCGGCGGCGATCCCGGGTTTGACGCCTGCGATCAGCGCCAGGAACGCGCGTGCGACGCCGCCGTGGGAGGCGACAAAAACGTCGCCGCTCCGCGCTGCGAGCCAAGGCCGGAGGCGCTGGCAAAGCATCGCGTAGCTCTCGCCGTTGGGCGGGACGAAATTCCACCTGTCGGCTTCGCGCTCCGCGGCGCCGGCCGCGTCGCGAGCCTCGATTTCCGGCCATGTGAGCCCCTCCCAATCGCCGAACGAGAGTTCCATCAATGTCGGATCGAGTCGATAACGCCGCGGCGCCAGCCCCATCGCGGTGCGGGCGAGATCCATCGTTTCGCGCGTGCGTAGCAACGGCGAGGCGATGAAGGCCTCGGCCGCATCGAGTCGCGCAATCTCGGTCGGCATCAGCTTCTTCAGCGTGCGCCCGACCGCGCTGGCCTGTTCCCGGCCCTTGCCGTTCAGCGGAATGTCGCGCTGGCCTTGCAGCCGCCCTTCCGCGTTATAGCTGGTTTCGCCGTGGCGAATGAAAAGGATCGAATAGGCAAACACGGCCACGCGTTCGAGCTCCCGCGAGAGGGTCGCCCGTCGGGTTCCACACGAACCGGGAGGCGTCAAGCCCGCGTCGGTCGGTGGCCATATTTCTCGGCGAGAGCGAGGCATTCGGCAACCGGCGCGACGCCCGTGGTGGTCGAAACTTCGCGCATCGAGGCCGCCGCGCAGGCATGGCCGAGCCGGAGGCTCCGCTCCACGCCCCACCCCTCGTGCCAACCGTAGAGCATGCCGGCCGCGAAGCCGTCGCCGGCTCCATTGACGCCCGCGATCGCACTGGCGGGCATCGCGACCGACCCCAGCGCGAACCGCGATCCGGCCGCTGTCAACGCGATCGCGCCTTCGGGAAAATGCGCGACGACGAGCCTCGCGGGCCCGAGCGTCAGCGCAACGCGGAGCGCCTGCTCGACGCGCCCGGGAATCGCGCCTCGCGCCTCGCGCGTCTCGATCCCCGCAACGCAACCGATCTCGTAATCGTTGACCACCAAGAGGTCCAGATGCGGCAGACAGGATCTGCCGAACCTCTCCACCCGCGCTCGATCCGTCGAGACCATTTCGAGGTTGGTCTCCAGGCCGCGCGCCCGCACGGCCTTCAGCGTCGCGGCCCAGCCCGTCGTCTCGCCGCGCCACGGCGCGTCCATCATCTCGTGGGCGCCGGGGAGGCCGAGGTGCAGGAAACGGGCCTGGGTGCGGCTGAAATCGAAATGGTCCGGCGAAAGCTGCGCCGCGACCCCCGGGCGGTAGAAATGCGTGCGCCGGCCGCTTTCGAGCGAATTGAAGCAATCGGCGACGGGCGTAGCCCCGCCCGCCAGAGCGGCGAGCCCCCCGCTGTCGATCCCGAACGCCTCGCACCGGCCGAGCAGAAAGCGTCCATCGTCGTCGTCGCCGATCACGCCCATCGCCTCGATCGGCAGGCTGGGATCCAGGCGTTTCAGATCGATCGCCATGTTGCTGCCGGAACCGCCGTTCTGACGGTCGAACTCGACGATGTAGGTCATCGTGTCTTCGACCGGCCAGGCGGGAATCGTCTTGTTGAGATCGACGCACCAGGTTCCCGCGCTCAAGACGCCGCGACGCCCATTCATTACGCGTTCCTCTCAGCCGAGTTGCAGCACGGCTTCGGTGATTTGGTTGTCGCCATTCAGCGACTGACGCATCGAGACCGAATGCGCGCGAGTTTTTCGTCGAGCCTGAACATGCGATCCTCTATGCCCGCGCGCGGCGGCGGGGCTCCTTATAGCGCGGCGGAGCGCGCGGGGAATTCTTTTCCAGCGCGGTCTCAACGCTCCCGCGGATGGCATAACGGGGAAAAAATTCCCTGGGTAACAGGGAGTCAACAGGGAATTTTTCCGTAATCCGCCACTCCGCTGTGAAAGTATGTGTCTAAAACATCTATGAATCCAGCAATTTGCTAGATTCACCACATGAATTCCCTGCGCAACAGAACAGGGAATTAATTCGCGACAGCAGGGAGTTCAAATCGCGATAACAGGGAATGAATTCGGTCAGCAGGGAATTTGGCGCGAAATCGAGTCGAGCCGGCAGCCATTCCGGCGCGTCCGAATGAAGCCGATCCCGCTGACGCCGGAAACGGAAGCCCTGGCGCGCCGACTGGTGTGGTTCGAAGAGCCAGAGGAAGCGTTCTCCGATGTGTCCCGCTTCGCCGCCTATGCGTTCGCACGCGCGACCCATGAGGACATGAGAATATTGCGCGCCTATCTGAGCGAGGACGATCTGCGCGAGGCGCTCGACGCGGCGCCGCCGGGAATCATCGACCCGCGCTCCTGAGCCTAGTGGAATTCCAAGTTCGGGCGCTATCCTCCGCCGCCCATGCCGACGCGCAGCTTCGGCTGAGGCGCGAGAGCCCCTTCTCGCCCGAGGTCATGCGGCGTCCAGGAAGGCCCGAACGCCGCGAGCGCTCTCGACGCCATGTATCCTGAGGGTTGTCACATGATCGCCAGGTGTGGATAGGAAGCGTAACGCATGGGTAGCGGCGAAGGCTTTCATGGGGTCGTGAAACGGATCGTCGCGTGCGTCCCAGATCAGGACGGGGCAACCGGCGCCCAGCACAGCCTCGCTCGCGCCTTCGATTAGGCCGCACGCGGTCCAGCAGGCGGCGAGTCCTGGTTCGACTTCCGGCGTGACCCAATCGAACAACTCCGGCGCCGCCGCCCGCGCGCCGCCGAGGATCTGCTCGAAGCCGATCGGTCCGGCCGGGAGGGCGGTCTTGACGCCATTTACGATATCCCAGCCGCCGATCGTGAGCGACGACAGACGTTCCCTATAGTGCTTGCCGACCCCGACCGAAATCCATCCACCCATCGAATAACCGACGAAGTGGGCGCGGTCGTAGCCGAGATCATCGATCACGGCGACGGCGTCGCCGGCTCGAGCCTCTTGCGTGTAGAGCGCGGGATCAGTCGGCTTGTCGCTCAGGCCGTGACCGAGCGAGTCGACGCTCGCGACGCGGAATTTGTCGGAGAGCGCGTCGACGAAGCCATGTTCCTTCCAACGGCCGCCGCGGCTGAACAGGCCATGCTGGAGCACCACCAGCGGACCAGACCCTTCGACCATATAGTGGATACGCTGCCCACGATTGATGACGAATGGCATCGGGTGGTTCTCGGAGTCATGCTCGCGAACGCGAGCATCCAGGATGTCACGACGGTAGCGGACTTTGGTAGTGAAATTCCGTCGTCAAATCGGAGTTCGGTCTGAATTTTCCGATCGCACGAACCCGCGTGACATTCCCGACGACATGACCCCTGACAGCTTCGAAATGGTCGAGGACGGAATAGCTAGGGCCCAAATCAAACACCAGGTACCGGCCGCCGTGTGGCTGCTATGGGGGGATAGCCGTCGTTCATCGGAGTCCCGTCGACGCAGCAATTGGCGGCGTATTCACTCCTCCGGCAGCCCGGCCTCGCGTAGGCCCTCCAATAGCGGCGGTATACTTAATGAATGAGTTTGCAGCCATTTGAGAGTGAGCTGGGGATTGAGGCGTCGGGCCTCCGCCAAAGCGGACTTCGCCTCTTCTATTTTGCCGTCGAGCGCAGAGGCGGCGGCCAGACCGCTGTAAGCTTGGTAAGCGCGCCAGCCGGCGTCGATTGCCTTGTGGTATTCGTCGATAGCCGCGTCGAAATGCCCGAGGCCGAGTTCTGCGTCGGCCAAAGTCACCAGCCACAAACCAATTCTCGGATCGCGTGGGCTTAACCGCATCGCTTGTTGCACGTCAGATATCGCTTGTACGTAGCGGCCGAGGGCAAGTAAGGCTGCGCCTCGCGCCCTGTAGAGCGGCGGGTCATCCGGATTAATAGCGAGTCCGGCCTCGGCGGCGCTGAGCCCCTCGTTCGCGCGCTGCGAAACGGTCAAGTATAGGCTTTTCACATTATACGCCCACACGTTATCGGGGGCGAGCGCGATGGCCCGGTCGGCCTGACCAAGTATTTTTGCCTCGTAATCGGTCCCGGCTGTTGCCCAACCCCGCGAGTATTCCAAGAAATAGGCGTAAGCATCGCCTGCCAGAGCATCGGTTTCGTTCGGGTCGATCTTGAGCGCCTGTTCGAACAAGGCCTGCGCCGCGTTGTTGTTCTCCTTGGTCCGCCGCTGCTGCTGTTCCTGCCACACCAAGGCCCAACCGCGCATGGCGAGATCGACAGCGTCGGGGCTTTTGGAACGCGCGTCCTTCTCAGCCTCGGTCTTGACGAGTTCGTAGCCCAAGCTGGTCGCCAACCGCGCCACGACTTGATCCTGAAGCTTGAACAGCTCGGCGACATTTTCCTCGAAGCGGTCGGCCCAAAGATGCGCGCCGGACTCGGCGTCGATCAGTTGGGCGTTGACGCGGACCCGGTTCTGGTCGCGCTGCACCGAGCCTTCCAGCACGTAGCGCACGCCGAGTTCCCTGCCGATCTCTCTGGCGTCGACGTTCTTGCCCTTGAAACTGAAGGCGGTATTGCGGGCGATCACGAAGCTATTGTGGATGCGCGACAGATCGGTCGTCAGATTCTCCGTGACGCCGTCCGCGAAATAATCCTGGCTCGGGTCGTTCGAGAGATTGGTGAAGGGGAGGACAACGATAGAAAGACGCGCGGCCTCGGTCGGCATCGACGTAACGGCCGCCGGGCGGTTCGAAATGAGGAGATACCAGCTGGCCGTCGCGATCACGACAAGCGCGACAATTCCTACCACCGACGACGCCAGCGCCGACTGCTTTTTCGGTTCGGGAGACTTCCAGGGCGGCTTCGCCTCGGCCGCTGGCTTCGGCTGCGCTGGCTTGCCCACTTCGAGCGAATAGACCCGAACCGGATCGGCGATGTTCTTGAGTTGGGTCGGCCCAAGATCGGTCACGGCGTGATCGAGCCGCCCCTTCACTTGCCAATAGGCTTGTTCGGACAGACAGATCGCGCCCGGCGCGGCGACGCCCTCCAGTCGCGCCGCGATGTTTACGCCGTCGCCCATCAGGTCGCCGTCGCTCTCCTCGACGACGTCGCCAAGGTGGATGCCGATGCGGAACTCGATGCGCTGATCGGCCGGTATTCCAACATTGCGCTCGATCATCGCGTTCTGAATTGTGACGGCGCACCGCACGGCTTCGACGACGCTGCGAAATTCGACCAGAGCTCCGTCGCCGGTACGCTTGAACACGTGGCCGTTCTGGCCCACGATCGCGGGGTCGATGAGGTCGATGCGCAGCGCCCTCAGCCGCGCGAGCGTGCGGTCCTCGTCCGCGCTCGCCATGCGGCTGAAGCCGACAACGTCGGCGGCCAGGATCGCTGTGATTTTGCGGGTCTCGCTCATGGGGGCCTCTGCCCCAAGCAGACTAGCACGAATAGGACCACCACCACCCCATGGCGAGTGCACTCGATCTCGTTCTGCGGGAGTCCCCGCCGGACGTCGGCCGAACGACTGTATGGGTCGTGACCTGCCGGTCGCTGAACACCTGTCCTCGGTTGCCACGAACGTCTCTGATGGGGGGAAAGCGGTCGCTCGCGACAGCCGCATTATGATCCATGGAGCACCCGCGATGCTATCTCACTGCCCGCTTCGTTTCGACCTTGTTCTTTCCCAATAGAGGCGGGAACCGCCGACGGCGTCTATGGCCATGATGGCGGCGAGCTGCCATCATTACTCGGGCAGCCCGGCTTGTCGCAGGCCATCGATTATTCGTTCCAGTCCGGCGAGCACATTGGGGTGATCGCTCGGCGAGGTGGCGCGAACTCGCGCAATGGTCATCGTCGGGGCGATGGTCAGACACGCCTGGACCTCGGAACGCGCGTCAGCGAGTCGCCCGAGACGCGCCAAAATGGCCGCAAGGACTAAATGCGAGGCCGGCTGATTCCTATTGGTTTCAATGGATCGGAGGAGCCAACCCGCCGCCTCCTCCTCCTTGCCGAGGAGAAATTTGGCCATCCCGGCAATAATACACCAATCGTAGACTCGCGGATCGCGGGGACTAAGGCGCAGCGCCTCCTGGATATGAGCTTCGGTTTCCTCGGCTTGGCCGAGGAGAAACTTGCCATTGCCTATGTACGCATGTGCGGCCGCCAGATTTCGATCCAGTTGCAACGCGCGCTCACAGGCCCTGATGCCCTGAGACGTTCGCCTAGTATACATTTGGACCACGCCCAATAACAGATGAGCGGAAGCAGTCTCAGGGGCCACGGACAACACTTTGGTGAGCGTTGCTTCGGCGGCGGTCAGTAGCGCGGCGCGATCTTCCGAAAACAAATTCAGCGCAATCGACATATCGACGATGGCAACGCAAATCAGCCCCGAAACGTTGACGGGATCGAGCGCCAGAGTGCACTCGAAGAATTCGCGCGCCCGCGTAAGATACTCGGGCCTCAATCCCTTGTTCAACCAAGCTAGGCCCTGAAAACAGAGGTCCAGTGCATCGGGATTTAGCGTCCGCTCCGCGCGCCGGGCCTCGGCGACATAGAGCTGCGAGCTTACAGCATTCGCAAGGCGCGCGATGATTTCGTCCTGCAGGTCGAAGAGATCGGCAAAGGATTTATCGAACCGTTCCGCCCAAACATGATTGCCGCTCTCGGCATCGATGAGCTGAACGTTGACGCGCATCCGATTCCCGCCGCGCTGTATGCTCCCCTCGAGCACGTAACGCACGTTCAGCTCGCGCCCGATCTGCTTCAGATCGACGTGCTTGCCCTTGTATGTGAAGGCGGTGCTGCGCCCGATCACGAAGGAGCCCCTGATCCGTGACAAGTCCGTGGTCAGGCTCTCGGTCACGCCATCGACGAAATATTCCTGCTCCGGATCGCCGCCCATATTGGCGAAGGGCAGGACCACGATGGAGAGGTGCGGCGGTCCCTGTCCTTCAGGTGCGGCGACGCTCCGCGGGTGCGCCGAGCTTTCTGCTCCGGTCCCGACCGCGTAAACCCGCATCGGCCGGGCGATGTTCTTCAGCGCCTTCTCTCCCAGATCGACAAATTCATGTTTCAGCTTGTCGCGCACTTGCCGGTTCGCGTCCTCCGAAAGAAAGATGGCGCCCGGGCCGGCGATCCCTTCCAGGCGCGCGGCGATGTTGACCCCGTCTCCCATCAGGTCGCCGTCGCTCTCCTCCACGACGTCGCCGAGGTGAATGCCGATGCGGAAATCGATGCGCTGATCGGCGGGCATTCCGATGTTGCGCTCGATCATCGCGTTCTGAATCGTGATGGCGCAGCGTACGGCTTCAACGACGCTGCGGAACTCGACCATCGCCCCGTCGCCAGTGCGCTTGAACACGCGCCCGTTCTGGCTGGCGACCGTGGGATCGATGAGGTCGGCGCGCAACGCCCGCAGCCGCGTGAGCGTGCGATCCTCGTCCGCGCTCGCCATCCGGCTGAAGCCGACGACGTCGGCGGCGAGGATCGCCGCGATTTTCCGGGTCTCGGCCATAGCGCGCCTTTGCTACAAACGAACCTAGCACAAAGGCTGGGCTATAGCTGCTCGGGTTCAAAAATAGTGCGTTTCGAACGAAGGAAGACAACTCCGCGTCGTTGGCCGAACGTCCGCAATGGGTCGTGACCTGCCGGTCGCTGAACACCTGTCGTCGGCTGCGCCAATTCCATTGGCCTAGCTGGATCGTATCCCCCAAGTGCGTCGGCCAAACCTGACTCCCAAACGCCTGCGTCCAATGACCTGCCTCGAGACTGGCGGGTTATTCCATATTGGCGCACCTGCTTTCCGCTGATCATGGCGGGGACGTCAGGTAACGCGAGCGCGAGTCGAGCCTCTCGAATTTCAAACTGAGACACTACCCGGACTTTAGCGACGGGACGATCGCTGCGCCGGCTTCTCCGGCCCGTCGTGGCCCGCTGGATACCCGCTTTCGCGGGTATGACAAGCTTACGGCCCCTCGCGAGCCGCCCCTCGCAACTTCCCCACGATCCCCGTCGGGGCGAAATAGACCGCCAGGATGAACATGACGCCGAGCCAGAGCAGCCAGCGGTCGGGGTGAAGCAGGCTCGGCAGCAGCGGCAGATGCAAATCCGCCGCGCCGGTCGAGAGCCGGCCGATCAGCGCCTGCAGATAGTTTTCCGCGATCACGAACAGCGCGGCCCCGAGAATCGAGCCGTATAGCGAGCCCATTCCGCCGATCACGACGATGACGAGCACGTCGATCTGGATCGAGAAGCTCAGCGCCGTGTCGGGCCCGACGTAGCGCAGCCAGAGCGCGTTGAGCGCCCCCGCCGCCGCCGCGCCCGCCGCCGAGAGGCAGGTCGCGAGCGTGCGATGGAAAACGATGCGGTAACCCAGCGCCTCGGCGCGAAACGGGTTCTCGCGGATCGCCTGCAAGACGCGCCCGAACGGCGAATTGACCACGCGCAGCAGCGCCAGAAACAACAGGACGCAAAGCGCGAACACCAGATAGTAGCTCAGCATGCGGCCGTTGATCGCGACGCCCCCGAGTTGGCCCAGCTTGAAGCCGGGCCGCAGTATGAGCGGAACCTGGAACGATCGTCCGTCTTCGCCCCCCGTCACGTCCGAGAGCTGCGACGCCAGCACGTTGAAGGCGTACGCGACGGCGAGCGTGACCATCGCGAAGAATATCGACTGCACGCGCAGCGAGAACAGCCCGATCGCCAGCGCGAGCGCCACCGCGAAGACGAGCGCGCCCGCGGCGCCGAGCGCGAGCGCGCCCCAACCGGGACCGATTCCATAAAGCGCCAGCGCAACGCCATAGGAGCCGATGCCAAAGAACATCACATGCGCGAAGGAAACGATCCCGGTATAGCCGAGCAAGAGATCGTAGGATGCGGCGAGCAGCGCCATGACGCAGATTTTCTCGGCGACGTTGAGCGGCTTCGCGCCCGGAAACAGAAAGGGCGCCATCGCGAGAGCCGCGACGACCACGATCAGCAGGGCGCGAAGCCACCAGCCGCGCGGCGCGTCGCCCGACAGGATCATCATCGCCCGCTCACGGGGTAGAGGCCACGCGGACGCCAGAGCAGCACGACGACCATGAGCAGAATGTTGGAGACGAGCGCCAGCTTGGGCGCGAGGAATCCGGCGTAATTGGCGATCAGCGCGACCAGGATCGCGCCGGTGAAACAGCCGCCGACCGAGCCGAGGCCGCCGATGATGATGACGATGAAACAGAGCACCAGCAGTTCGCCGCCCATCGAGGCCTGCACCTGGCCTCGATACAGCGCCCACAGCACGCCCCCGAGCCCCGCCAACGCCGAGCCCGCCATGAACACGCCGACGAACAGCCGGTCGATGCGATAGCCCAGCGCCTCGACCATTTCGCGGTTCTCGACGCCCGCGCGGATCAGGAGCCCGATCCTGGTGCGGTTGAGCACGACCATCTGCGCGAGAAAGACGACCAGGCCGACGACGAACGCGACGACACGGTATTTCTCGATCGCGGCGTCGCCCAGGACGAAGGAGCCTCGGAATGTCGCGGGCGGAGTGATCGGAATCTGCTCCGGGCCGAACAGCGCATAAAGCAATTGCTCGGCGACGATCGAGCCGCCGATCGTGACCAGGATTTGCTTCAGGTGCTGTCCATAGACGGGAACGATCAGCACACGTTCGAAGACATAGCCGAAGCCGCCGCAGACGATGACCGCCGCCGCCAGCGCGAGCCCGAAGACGCCGAGATTCAACGCCAGCGAATCCGCCTGCGACCACGCGGCGAGCGGCAGAAATGCCAGCGTCGCGACATAAGCGCCCAGCGAAATGAAGGCGCCGTGGCCAAAATTGAGCACGTCCATCATGCCGAAGGCGAGCGTCAGGCCGGAGGCCATCGTGAAGATCATCATGCCCATCGCGAGGCCGGCGAGCGTCAGCGTCGCGAAAGTCGACCAGGACCCGATGAGGGGCGCGGCGATCGCAGCGACGATCAGCGGCGTCAGCGCCGGCAGCAATTCCGCTCTCGCCCTCGGCAGGGCCGCGCCGACGTCGGTCGCGCTCATTGGTGGGAATCCAGGGAGAGGCCGAGCAGCCGGCCCTGCAAGCCTTCGTCGGCTGCGAGGTCGGCCATACCGCCGGCGTGGACGATGCGGCCGTTGTCCATCACGCGCACGAGGTCGCCGAGCTCGCGCGCGACGCGAAAATTCTGTTCGACGAGCAGGATCGTCACTCCGCTGCGCTTGATTTCCCTCAAGCATTCGATCAGGCCGCCGATGATGGCCGGCGCGAGGCCTTTCGTCGGCTCGTCGATCAAGAGCAGCCGGCGCGGTTCGACGAGGGCGCGCGCGATCGAGACCATCTGTTTCTGTCCGCCCGACAGCGAACCCGCGCGCGAAAGCCAGAATTTCTTCAGCGCCGGGAAAAACCCGAAAATCCACTGCAGCCGGTCATCGTCGAGTGGACCCTCGCGAGCGGCCAGCAGCAGATTCTCCTTGACGCTGAGATCGGAGAACACCGCCATCGTCTCCGGGACATAGGCGACCCCGGCGCGCGCCACCGCACTGGCGGGCAGCGCCGTTATGACAGCATCGCCCAGATTGATCGCGCCCCGCGAGGCGCGCCAGAGGCCCATGATCGTGCGGAGGCAAGTCGTCTTGCCGGCGCCGTTGCGGCCCAGCAGCATCGTCGTCCGCCCCGCCGGCGCGTCGAAATCCACGCCCTGCAGGATGTGGTAGCGCCCGATATGGGTGTGGACGCCTTGCAGGACGAGCCGCTCGCTCACGCCGCCGCTCCTTTGGCAATTCCGAGATAGGCCTCCTGGACGATCGGCGAGGCGATTACTTCGGCGGGATCGCCGTCCGCCGCGAGGCGTCCATTGTGCAGCACGATGATGCGGTCGGCGAGCGAACGCACGACGTCCATCTTGTGTTCTACGAGCAGGATTGTCTTTGATCTATCCTGCTTGAGGCGTGCGATCAGGTCGAGCAGGACGGGGACCTCGTCGACGCTCATGCCGGCAGTCGGCTCGTCGAACATCAGGATTTCCGGTTCGAGCGCCATCATCATCGCGACCTCGAGCTTGCGCTGATCGCCGTGCGAGAGCGAGGCGACGCGCTGCGTCGCCCGCGCGCTCAGGCCGACTTCGACGAGCACGGCTTCGGCGCGATCGATCAGATCGCGTCGCGCCATCCACGGCCGCATCATCTCATAGTGAACGCCGGCGCGCGCCTGGGTCGCCAGACGCACGTTCTCGATCACGCGGAGACCGGGAAAGAGATTGGTCAGTTGGAACGCGCGCCCCAGCCCCAGACGCGCGCGTTGCGGCGCGCTCTGCCGGGTGACGTCGGCGCCGCGCACGAGAACGGCGCCGCTGGTCGCCCGCAATTGCCCCGACATCAGATTGAAGTAGGTGGTCTTGCCCGCGCCGTTCGGGCCGACTATGGCGGTCAGCTCGCCAGGGCGGAACGCGCAGGAAACCGAATCGACGGCGACGTGGCCGCCGAAACGGATCGTCAGGTTGCTGGTTTCCAGCGAAGGGATCACGACCGTCGACCTTCCCTCTGGCGGTCAGCGAATAGGCCCGGCACTACATAAGCGACCAAGACGGCCACGAAAATCGCGAGCGCGCTCAGCGGGCTCACAGTCGCCGCGACAACTGCCAGCGCGTAGGCGCCGACTGACAGCCAGTTCTTGCGGCGGCGCCGCGCCACCAAGTTTCGCATGAATTCGCTGTCGTCACGCCGTTGATCGACGATCGTATTGAACGTCAAGGCGAAGCCGGCGCTGCAGGCCAATTGCAAAGCGCCATAGACCTCCATTGGAAGCGGCCCCAGACTGGTGTTCGCGACATAGGCGGTTGCGAAGGGTATCAGCGAAAGGCAGAAAAGCAGTGTGTTGTTCGCCCAAATGATTCCCGGCGTGATTCGAGTCGCCAGCGTCAGAATGCTGTGATGGTTGATCCAGTACACCGCGACGAATACGAAACTTACGAGATAGATCGCGAAGGAAGGCCAGAGCTTCAGGAGATCGCCCACTTCGGCGCTCTCGGGCGCCTTCAGCTCGAGCACCATGATCGTGATGATGATGACGGCGATCACGCCGTCTGAAAACGCCCCGAGGCGAGATTTGGAAAAAGCGCCTTCCGTATCGGACATGGCGGCCGCGCGCGCACGCGTCAGCGTTTGTTGCGGATCGGAATGTCCATGTCCTCGATCTTCAGCTCGCGCACGAGTTCGGGAATCGCCCATTTGACGTCGGGATCGACCTTGATCTTGAAGGCGTACATCGACTGTAGCGCCTGATGATCTTCCTTGCGGAAGATCATCTCGCCCTTGGGCGTCTGGAACGACATCCCCTCCATCGCGGAGATCAACTTCTCCGTATCGGTCGATTTGGCCTTCTCGACCGCGGCGACGACGGCCATCGCGGCAGCGAAACCGCCGCAGGTGAAGAAGTCCGGCGGGACGTTGAAGCGCTTCTGGTGTTCGGCGACGAGCCAGTCGTTGATGGGGTTCTTCGGCAGGCCGTAGTAGTAATAGGCGGCGCCTTCGAGGCCGGGAAAGCGCTTGTAGGAAACCAAAATCGGCAGAATATTGCCGGCGCCGGCGAATCCGATGCCAAAGCGGCCGGGATCGAGATCGGCGAGCTTGTCGAGCGGGTTGGTCGCGCCGGCCCAGACCGTCCAGATCAATTTTTTCCCGGGTTTGTCTTTCAGGGCGTCGAATATTCGCTGCCCGACCGCGGTGAAGTCCGTCGTAGTGGCGGGGGCGTATTCCTCGGCTGCGAGCGTGGCGCCGGTCTTTGCGAGCGCGGCCTTGAATGCGGCGACGCCGTCGCGGCCGAAGGCGTTGTCGACCCCCAAAACCGCGATGCTGACGCCCGGCGCGCCGATCGCGACGGCGTTGGAGATCGCATCCTGCGAAGAATTGCGACCGGTGCGGAAGATGTAGCGATTCCACTTGTCGCCGGTGATCTGGTCGGCCACTGCCGGCTCGACGATCAAGATTTTCTTGTGCTCCTCGGCGATCGGCAGCATCGCAATCGTCGCCGGAGACGAAGTCGTCCCGATGGCGATATCGACGCCGTCGTCCTCATAGGCTTCCGTCAGCGCGCTCTTGGCGAGGTCCGGCTTGCCCTGATCGTCCTTGGTTAGGATGACGATCTTGCGGCCATCGATTTCCATCGTCCCCTGGGTCGCATATTCGAAGCCCAGCCTGAGGCCGGTTTCGGTCTGTTTGGCGTAGGCCTCGAGCGGACCGGTGCGGCCATAGATCAGGGCGACCTTCAGATCGTCCGCTCGCGCGGCGACCGCGCCCGCCAGCACAGCCGCCGAAATCGCAAGAGCCGTGAAAAACCTTTTCATGTTTCCCCCTGAAGCAATTGTGTTCTCGCGGCTTCCGGCGCTGGACCAAGTCCCGTCGGAGACGTAACCATCCCGGGCGCGCCGGCGCAAGCCGACAAAACGAGGCGAGCCGACGCAAACGCTTGCGCCTCGAGGAGCGCGCCCCTATAAGGCCGATGCGAGACGCATGCGTTCGCAATGTCGGAGTGTAGCGCAGTCTGGTAGCGCACCTCGTTCGGGACGAGGGGGTCGGAGGTTCGAATCCTCTCACTCCGACCAAATACTTCAAGAAATTTCAATCACTTAAGAAAAGACGTTCATAGTGAGATAAATCGACCGAACAGCTTACCGAACAGTTTCTCAGAAGTGTCTTACATCATATCCTCATTGTGAAGTGCGAGCGTGGGGACGCGACGACGCGTCGTGCCATGCCGCGTAAGCAACGCCCGACCCCTCGCGAGAGGGGCGACGGGGCTTTCCTTTGGCGAACGACAGAGTTCGACGCCGCCGGCTCTCAATTAAAGGGGCGCATGGCATCGAAGGTATCACGCTTCCTTCTTGGCAATCCACGCCTCAAGCGCAGCGAGGTGCTCTTTCTTGACGGGGCCGCGGCCCTTCAACGGCATTGTCGTGTCGTATCGATTGAATCCAAGCGCCGCCATTAGCTTGCCTGTGGTTCCCGGTTTCCACCCCTCAGTGGTCATCGCCTTCTTCACTCGTTCGACTCCGTCTGGGGTAAACTGGCGATTGGAGTCGGCGAGACACCGTGGTTTTTGCACAACCGCCTTACTTGAAGGGCCGCCACCGATTTTGAGGCTCGCAGTTTGCCCCGGAAGCTTGCGATATTCTCCGCTGTCCACTTACCGCCGCGTGCGGGGAGACGGCCGAACTCGTTGAATTTTGCCGCGACCTCCTTTGCCGTGCGCGCCCCCAACGTCCTCGCTTCCGAGAGCAAAATTTCGAATTCGTTCAAGCGCTGCTTCGCCAATTGTTTATTTGTCAATGAGCCTCTGCCCCTGACGGCTTCCAGGTTTTCACGTTCCCAAGCTTTACGCCGAGCGCCTGCAGGGCGGCCAAGGCGGTCTTCGTGCCGCCGCTGATTTTCACGCGGCAGGTTAGTTGAATGATGTCAATAAGAGGTAGACTTGAGTCGTTGCTTTCATCGAGCCACGCGGAGATGAAGTTAAGATCCTTGCATGTCGCACGATTTTGTACGGTCGGGGCGCTCGACCTATACGATCAAAACTGGCAACAAATATATAGGTATTATGTGTTATAGAATGACCCGGTGCAGAAAATAGCACTGGAAGCGTAATATTATTTATTTACCGCGACCTGAGCACATCTCGGTGTAGAATATAAGTATAGTAAAGTATAGATCACAATTTGCTGGCGTTGAGTATCCAAGCCCGAGGGGTTTTCGCGTGGGTCATCTTGAGAAACCATGATATACGCTATGGTCGATGGCATCGTTTAGATCCGATCACAAATTGACTACGGGAGCGGTGTCTTTGGCTCGCAATGGCAGGGTTCGTCTAGCTGATCGGCTTTCAGTGCAAAGAGACCGTTCATTCATGTATATCGGCGTCCGTTCAGTGGTGTCCTCTACACGACCTCGGATACCACTATTCGTCCAATTTGCCACACCTCAAATCAATTGGCCGACTTATCGCGCGGATCAACGGTCCTTCGGACCCGCAGGACGTCCAGGAGCCCCGCGGCGCTCCGGGAGTGGTTGGCCCATAAACCTGCCCGATCTTGTTATTCAGGGTGAGACTGGCAGCCAGGATTGAATGGGAAGGCCGTTTGGGGGCCTCGGAAAGCTCAAGCTCTGCTTTGCCCGACGAAAAGGCGTTCGACCAGTTCGACCATGGGCGGCTCGAATTTTGTCTCGTTTGGTCCAAGCTCCGCTTGCCTCCTCAGCCATCGACCCATCCACGAAGTTGCCTCCTCAGCCATCCACCCATCCACGAATCTCTCTCACCCGTCTCGACGCTGCCTCACGTCGAGCTCACCGCGCGCTCATTGCTGCGACGAGTCAGCTCCTTCACAGCCGCATGACCCTCAGTGTGGGCACCGTGACGCGCCATCGAGTCTATGATAGAGTTCGGTGGCGGCTTTCTAGGCGTCGGCGTTCACGGGCGCGTGGCGCAGGGGCATCATCTGCTGGGTGTGGTCGAAAGC
>JBAQGU010000442.1:0-5443 GCA_049287975.1 Roseiarcus sp. | reverse complement strand
TAAACGAGCCAACTCCCCATCCGTCATTGCGAGCGTAGCGAAGCAATCCAGGGGCCGCATCACGCGGCCCCTGGATTGCTTCGTCGCAAGAGCTCCTCGCAATGACGGGAGAGGCATCTCCGTCCAGTCGATTCGGTAGTTATTGGGCGTCGCCTTAGTATAACAGCAAGCATCGTCTTCTCCGTTTCATCCCCCGACTGAGCGTCCCGCGCGAGCGTCGGGACGCTCGGGATCGGCGGAAGGCCAGTGGACACGATAGCACGAGTTGCGCTTTTTCCGAAAGAAATATCGACCGAAAAAGGGGCGCGGCGATTCCGCGTACGCGCTGCCCGAGCGCTAGCGCCCCGCCGTTGGTCAACGGAAAGATTCTTGGTTAAGAACGCCAACCCGGCCGCAATATCGGCCTTGCGAATTCTGCCTCTGCATGGAGCCGTCCTTGTCTTTCGCGCGCTACCCGAGCCTCGAGAACGCCGTCGTCTTCGTCACCGGAGGCGCATCGGGGATCGGCGAATACATGGTTCGGGCTTTCGCGGAGCAGGGTACGAGGGTCGGCTTTGTCGACATCGCCACCGAGTCGGGCCGCGTGCTCGCGGAGGAATTGAGCGGCGGCGGCGCGAAGGTCCATTTCGAGCCTTGCGACCTGCGCGATATCGACGCCCTGCGGGCTGCGTTCGCCAATATGAAGCGCGCCCTCGGCCCCGCGGGCGTGCTCGTCAACAACGCCGCGCGAGACGACCGGCACGGCTGGCAGGAGGTCACGCCGGAATATTGGGACGAGCGGATCGCGACCAACCTCCGTCATATGTTCTTCGCGATCCAGACCGTCGCCCCCGACATGATCGCCGCCGGCAAGGGATCGATCATCAACTTCGGCTCGAATTCATGGTGGCAAGCCTCCGGCGGCATGCCCGCCTACACCTCCGCCAAGGCCGCGGTGCACGGCATGACGCGCTCGTTCGCGCGCGACCTCGGCAAGCACCGCATCCGCGTCAACACGATCGTCCCCGGCTGGGTGATGACGGAGCGGCAGAAAACGCTCTGGGTGACCCCGGCGGCGCTCGAGCGCAACCTCGCGCGCCAATGCCTGCCCTTCCCGATCGAGCCGGTCTATCTCGCCCGGATGGCCCTGTTCCTCGCCTCCGACGATTCGGCGATGTGCACGGCGAACAATTATATGGTGGAGGCGGGGTCGATATAGGGCGTCGCGGGCAGGAATTTGGACGGGCGCGTCGCTGGGATGTTCGTACCCCGTCAGGCGACGGGATGTGTTCTCTGACTCCTGACTGGTCGTGCACCCAGGAGCAGGGCGCGCTATAATTCTAAACTTCGCAGCCTGGAGTCTTTACTTTCTAACGGGCCTCGATTTGCAACGCCAAGCCGGTCGAGGGCCCGGCTGTGAGAAATCGCGGGCGCGGTTTACGCAGCAACCGACGAAGGACAACAACATTGCCATTCGAGCCTTGTTCGTGGCTACGCGCGAGGCTTATCCCGTTGGCGACCGTGTGATGCGCGTCAGTAGCAACCGCGAGCCCACTCGGACTTGGGGATGGGGGATAACGAGTTACCTGAGTCAACGGGATAAGCCGCCTGTGCGCTGCCGTTCCCTCCTCGTAGAATCTGCTTGCCACCTTGCACACCCCGGTCTCGCCGACAGGCAAGATTGAGTTATGCTACATTGCCGTTCTGGCACCCTGATGCATCATCGAGTCGATCATGGCTAGACGATCCCACGAACTCGCTTCATGCCTCGCATTGAAAACCTACTCAGCCCGATTTAATCAGAGCCTGGTGATGACGAAGGGAATGCCGTGTGTTCGGTGACGACGACAGAACGCGTGACGGACCCTTGGACCGCGCTTTTGCGATTCTGAACTTTATCGCGGGGCAGAAGAAGGCGCTCGCAGCGGCGGAAATCGCGGTTGGCCTTTCGCTCCCGCTTCCGACCGCTCACCGCCTCATTGGCAACCTCGAAGAGCGGGGCTTCATCCAAAAAGCGCTGGGCACCAAGCGCTACGTGGTCGGGAACAAACTCGTCACGCTTTCAGCAAAGACAATCGGTGCCGCCTTCCGAACCGCGCGCCGGCATGCCGTTCTAAGCGCGGTCGCGGATCAGCTCGGCGAGCAATGCGAGATCGGCGTCGTTCGGGACAACGAAGTAGCCTATGTGGACAGCGTGCGATCGAAGCAACCGCAAGGGCTGCAATTCGACCCTGGCAGCGTGGCTCCGCTGCACTGCACTTCAACGGGCAAAATCTACATGAGCCAATTGCCCCTTAAGGCTCGCCAGAAGCTAGTTCGCTCGCTGCCTCTCATTCGCCATACATCACGCACGATCGCCGATCCCGACGACCTCATGAGGCAGCTTGAGGAGACGCGTCGTCGCGGATGGGCAAAGACCAACGAGGAATTTGTGCAAGGCGTCGTCGGCTGCGCCGTTCCGATCGTCTCGCCTGGGGGCGACCTAATCGCATGTCTTGGCGTGTCGGTACCCGTAGCACGCGTTCGCTATGAAGACCTCGATGCCTTTATTCCGCCCTTGCAAAACGCGGCGGTCTTGCTGTCCGAGACCATCTTGCAAGAAAACGCGTGATTCTCATTTTTCGGAATAAAAACTCCTGAATATCGATAAAAACGATCGACGATTTGAGTCCTTCGTATATCCTTGGGGCGTAGGTGATCGTGCCTATCACCTAGCTAGGCACTTACCTGACTAAAGACGCGGTACCAACGTATTCGTAGGCAACTTGATGAATACTTAGCGGGGTTGCGCGCTCACTGAGGTAAATCATGTCTAAATACTATGACGTTGCGGCTATCCGTAAGCAGTTCCCCGCAGTTGAGAACATGGCTTATCTCGACAGCGGCTTTCAAACGCCGTTGACGCGCTGTGTGAAAGAAGCTTACGAGCGCTTCCTTCGCGAAGGCTTCGAAACGGCTGGTCCCAAACAGATCTGGCTCAACCGGCTCGAAGAAACGCGCTTGAAGGTCGCAACACTTCTCGGTGTTGAAGCGCACGAGATCGCCTTTACCAAGAACACCTCCGAAAGCATGAATATCGCTGCCAACGCTCTACCGTTGTGCCCAGGCGACAAGGTCCTCATGATCCAGGGCGACCATCCGAACAACGCCTACGCCTTCCTAAACCTCAAAAAGAAGGGGGTTGTCATCGAGTTCATTCCGATGACCAAAGTCATGAATGCGGAAAATTTTCGACCGTACCTTGACGAGAAGACGCGCGCGATTTCGATGTCGCAGGTCACGTTCCACGCTGGCCACCGGTTCGACGTCGAGAGCGTGGGTAAGCTATGCGCGGAAAAAGGCCTATACTTCGTTGTTGACGTGATGCAGGCCATCGGCGTCGTGCCGATCGATGCCAAGGCCATGGGCGCAACCTTCATCGGCTCGGGCACGCACAAGGGCTTGCTCGTCCCACAAGGTCTCGGCCTCCTTTACTGGAACACAGCGCTGACCGATCTGGAACCCGCCTATATGGCGACGATCAGCCTGGCAGAACCACCCTCGGACTTCGTCGCGCGGGCGGACAACATGACACTCGCCCCGACAGCGGGTCGGTTCGAATTGGGCAACTTCAATCTGCCGGCCATTCAAGGTCTCGGTGCATCGATTGATCTTATCAACTCGATCGGGATTGAAAACATCCAGCGTCACTGTTTCGATCTAGGCGATTATTTGATCGAGCGTCTGGACCAACTCGACGTCGGGCTTGTCGGTCCTCGCGAGCGAGCGCACCGCGCGCCGCACATCTACGTTATCGCTTTATCGACTGATCACTGGCTCGAATATTTCACGCAAAGTGGTATTCGCGTCTCGCCTGAGCGAGACGGAATCCGGGTGTCGTTCGGTATGTTCAATACCACAGGCGACATCGACCGCTTTATCGGAGCGATCAGTCACCGCGACGTGCCGGCGGTCTCGCAGGCTCGCAAAGCAGCCGTATCGAAGCTGGGCTAGCCCCAAGTAGCAGCAGATCAGCTCCTTGTTCGAAGAACGGCATCCGTGACGCGGACAAGCGCCTGCGCTCGGTTGCAAATCTTAAGGGCGCGAAGGGTCACGCGAAATGCAAATAAGCAGCTCACCACCCCGTTCATCCAGCCGGCTGACGACCTACATCATGGTAGCGCTCGTTTTAGGCATCGTCGTTGGCTACAGTTGTAACAAGCTTGCAGGGCCGGCGGATGGCAAGATCATCGCCGGCTATTTCACGATCGGTTCTGATATCTTTCTGCGAATGATCAAAATGATCATCGCGCCGTTGGTCTTCGCGACGATCGTCTCCGGGATTGCCAGTCTTGGCTCATCGGGCGGTGCTGTCGGGAGGATCGCCGTCAAGTCGTTGAGCTGGTTTATAATAGCCTCTTTGACGTCGCTCTTTGTCGGCCTGCTGATCGCCACTGTGGCCCAACCGGGACATGGGCTGGGCCTGGCGCTTCCCAGCGCCGATGCGACCACCAATATTCAGACAAGTGCTCTCAACCTCAAGGATTTCTCGGCGCACGTGTTTCCGACCAGCATCGCCCAGGCGATGTCAACGAACGAAGTATTGCAGATTCTCGTCTTCTCGATCTTCTTTGGCTTCGCCCTGAGCAGCCTTAAAAGCACGCTCGCCAAGACCATCGCAGTTTCAATCGACGAGCTGGTGCCCGTCATGCTCCGGTTCACCGACTACGTGATGCGCTTTGCCCCGTTAGGTGTGTTCGCAGCGATGGCGGCGGTAATCACGACGCAGGGGCTCGGCGTACTCGTTACCTATGGCAAGTTTGTCAGCGCGTTCTATTTCGCTCTGCTTGTCCTGTGGGTCATCATCATCGGTGCGGGCACGCTCGTTCTTAGGGGATCGATCACAACGCTGCTCAAGCTGCTGCGGCAGCCGATGATGATCGCTTTTTCGACATCGAGCAGCGAAGCGGCGTTCCCCAAGATGATCGAGCAGCTGATGAAATTCGGTGTGTCGGAACGCATCGCTGGCTTCGTGCTGCCGCTCGGCTATTCGTTCAATCTCGACGGCTCGATGATGTACCAGACGTTTGCTGCATTGTTTGTCGCTCAAGCATTCGGCATCGAGATGAGCATCTCGACCCAAATCGCGATGCTTCTTGTCCTGATGATCAGCAGCAAAGGGATTGCCGGGGTGCCACGCGCGTCATTGGTCGTAGCTGCGGCAACCCTGCCTATGTTCAATCTACCGGCAGCCGGGCTTGTTCTCCTTGTCGGCATAGACCAATTCCTCGATATGGGACGGACAATGACCAACGTTATCGGCAATGGCGTTGCGACCGCCGTCGTTGCCAAATGGGAGAACGAACTGGTTGCGCCCCTAGCGGAGGATGCTGACCTCTTGGCTGCGGCTGCGTAGGATAGGTGGACTGCGCCCTTCGGCTGAGACACGACTAATTCTGTGACACGGGCATGGGTTGGTTTGCTT
>JBAQGU010000441.1:0-7144 GCA_049287975.1 Roseiarcus sp. | reverse complement strand
GGTTGGTGTTCTTCATCGACGGCGACCGCGCCTGTACGCCGATGGCGATTCCCGGCGTGCTGGTCGGAATGGTGCGCGACGTCGCCGCCTCGACAATCTCCCACGAGGCCGACGGGCTCTAGCGAGGCGCGTCATTCAAAATGAGGTCCTTCAACGTTGTGTCATTCCCGCGAAAGCGGGAATCCAGAGCCCCGGCACGCGCGGCCTAGTCTGGATGCCCGCTTTCGCGGGCATGACACTGACGTTTCTGAGTGATCCCCCCTATTTGAACGACTCACGCGACTAGCTCGGTCGGGATTCATCATCACCGCAGGTTCCGCGACCGCATTCCGAAAGTGGTGTCGGCGCCGCGACTGCTCACGGCCTCGAACCCTCGGCGGGACCGGCCGTAGGGCTCGCCGCCAGCGCCCGCAGGCCGTCGAACAGCGCTTTGTGGAAGACGTCCGGCGCCTCGATCTGCGGCGCGTGACCCAGATCCGGGAACTCGACGAGGCGCGCGTGCGGTATCGCCGCCGCCGCGGCTTTGCCCAGCTCCGGATAGTTGCCCAATGTCGGCCGAATGGACGCCGGGGCGAGGTTCTTGCCGAGGGCGGTCGTATCCCTGTCGCCGATCATCAAGAGGACGGGCATCGCGAGATGGCCGAACTCATAAACGACGGGTTGCGTATAGATCATGTCGTCGAGAAGCGCTGAATTCCCCGCGACGATATCCTTGCCGGGACCGCGGTACATCCCTGCCAGCATATCGACCCAGCGGTCATACGCCGGCGTCCAGCTCCCGGCATAATAGGTCGCACGTTCATAATTGCGGATGCTGTCGGCGGTCGTCCGCAATTCCTGCTGTCGCCACGCGTCCACGCTCTGCCAGGGCACGCCCTTGGCCTTCCAGTCTTCGAGGCCGATGGGATCGACCAGCACGAGCCGGCTCACTTCGTCGGGATACATCAATCCGTAGCGAACCGCGAGCATGCCTCCGGTCGAATGACCGACGAACATCGCGCGGGAAACGCCGAGCGAGGCCAGCAGCGCCCGAGTGTTGCCTGCGAGCTGCTGGAAACTATACTGGTAATGTTCCGGCTTGCTCGATTTGCAGAATCCGATCTGGTCGGGAGCGATCACGCGATAGCCCGCATCGCTCAGGACCTTGATCGTCTCCTCCCAGGTGGCCGCGCAAAAATTCTTGCCATGAAACAGCACGGCGGTCTCGCCGTTCGGCGTCGCCGGTTTCACATCCATATAGGCCATGTCGAGATCGGCGCCCTGCGACGCGAATTGGAAATGCGAGACGGGCCACGGGTAGTCGAAGCCCTCCAATTCCGGCCCGTAGCTCGGAAAACTGTCGAGCGACGCGGCATGCGCCAGCGCCGCCGAGGCCAAAAAGAGGCCGAGAACACACAGGAAGCCCAGCGGTTTCTTCATCGAACCTCTCACACACGGGCACCCTGCGCCGACCCTCGAGGGATCAGCGCTTGCGCGAAATTGTAGCCGCGCTCGCCGAGCTTGTCTTGCGAGAAGGGTTGCCGAAACTCAATTTTCGCTCTCGTGTTCGCCGGGCCCGCGCCGCATCCCCTCCCCAGGTACGTAAGGGAGGTAGTGTCTTAGTTTGAAGCTAGGGGGCTTGACTCGCGCTCGCGTGCTCCCGATCTCCTGCCGTGCTTTAGCGGAAAGCAGGAATGGGAACATGCAAGGCCGACCCGATATTGAAGCCCTAAAGGTGGAATTGGCCGACACGAGAGCCATGCTCGCCGATATCGAATCCGGCAAGAATTCGCCATGCGGTTCCTTTGGGAATCGCGAGATCGGCATTCGGCAGGATCGCGAAAATCGAATCACAAATCAGGAAAGCAGGAGGCGTGCATGACCTTAGAAGACGCACTACTAAGGGTGCTTGAGCACGGGGAGGACAACCCCCGGGAAATTGCCGAGCGGCTGGAAGGCCGGGTCAGAGAGGCTTTGAACCGGCTGGCAGATGACGGCAAGATCAATAGGCGGGGGTATGATGGGCGCGGCAACGAGAAAAGATACAGCCTCAAGCCTGAGCCGCCACTACCCACTATCACCAGGCGCATTTGACACAATGCCGACCGGCGCTAAGGGCGGCGCAGCGCGCCAAGTACGCGCCGAAACCAGGGCCATGCGGGCGATACAACAAAAAAATCTGCTAGGTAGGCTCCTCATGGGCCGGCTTAACATGTGGCAACGGCTTGGTGTCGCCGCATCCGTGCTCTGGGTTGTCGTAAGTGTAATCCGAGACTATTACATATATAAAAGGTTATATTCGACCGCGCTTGATCTTGCTTTTAGAGCATGTGAGGTAGAAACTGGATTTAGCGATGTGGGCTGTTATGTGCGCGGCTTAATTGATTTCAGGGAGCCAAGCATTTTTCGCCTACAATTCTTGCTCAACGCACTTGTTCCAGTCGCTTGCGGCTGGTCGCTTGCTTATCTATTGATCTGGATCGCTCGTTGGATTCTCGCGGGGCGTAAAATTTCAAATTGAGACACTACCGTAAGGGAGTAGGGCTTAACGGACGGTTCGTTCGATCGGACGATGCCGACGGGGCCGCATGAGTGGCTCGGGCGCGAACGAGTCGCGCGGGCCAGGAGTGAACGACCATTCGGGAGCGCCGCGGCGAGCGCGGCGCCGCGGGGCAGTCGTCGCTCACGGAATTTCGCCGCTCAATCGAATTCCATGGCGCTCCGCTCTGCCCGGCCATCCCAAACTCTGAGAACCTCGATGCGCCCGCTGTTGACTCTATAAATGATAGAAAACGGTGTTCGCGCCACCTGCAATTCGCGCACAGTAGCAACATCGGTGGTGCGTCCGAGTTCGGGATTGCCGGCGAGCATGCGTTCGGCGGATCGGAAATGCGCCCTAGCCCGGGCCGAACCCTCAGGGAAAACGCGAGTATAATAGTTTCGCATCCACGCGAGGTCGTCGCGCGCGCTCGGCAGATAGACGATTTTCATCGGGAATGCGTTTCAACCGAATATGTCAGGCTCTGGCGGGGGAAGCTCCGCTTCCGTCTCCCAGGAATCGATCCAGCGATCCAAAGCCTCTCCGGAAATGAACTCGCCCTTTTCCGCGTCGACCAGCGCGGCTTCAATTTGCGAGCGCTTGGCCGCCCGCGCGGCAAGGAAGGTCTCGATAGCCTTGTTGGCGAGAGACGAAGCCGAAAGCTTTGCGATACGCGCCTCTTTCTCCAATCGGGCTTTGACCTTCGGGTCGAGACGAAGAGAAACTGGCGTCGTCGACATCCGCGTCAGACTTTCAAATGTGTGAACCGACGTAATCGTTGGCGGCTCAATGTAGCGCAGCCGTCGTCACACGCAAGCAGGTGGCAATGCGGCCTGCGTCGTCGCGCTCCGCCGCGACCTTTTGACACTCCGCTCGTCTTGGCCGAAAGAGGCGCATGTCGACGGCGATAAAAATCTGCGGCCTCTCGACCGTCCCGACTTTGGCGGCGGCGCTCGACGCGGGGGCCGACATGGTCGGCTTCGTGTTCTTCGAGAAGAGCCCGCGCTGCGTCGGATCGGCTCAGGCGCGCGACCTCGCCGCTCGGGCCCGGCAACGTGCGGAAATCGTCGCGCTGTCCGTCGACGCCGACGACGAGACGCTTGCCGCGATCGTCGCCGCGACCGAACCCGACTACCTGCAGTTGCACGGGCGCGAGAGCCCCGAGCGGGTCGCGGAGATACAGCGCAAGTTCGGCGTCTCGGCGATCAAGGCGATCGGAATCGCCGAGGCCGCCGATTTCGCCAAAGCGCAGGAATACAAGGACGCCGCGGACACGTTGCTGATCGACGCCAAGCCGCCGAAGGGGGCGGTTCTGCCCGGCGGCAACGGCGTGCCGTTCAACTGGCGGCTCGCGCGCGAGTTCGCGCCCCGTAAGCCTTGGCTGCTTTCGGGCGGCCTCGACGCCGACAACGTCGCGCACGCGATCGCGCTCAGCCGGACGCGGGCCGTCGACGTATCCTCGGGCGTCGAGATCGCGCCGGGGGTCAAGGATGTCGGGAAGATCGGGGCTTTCATCGCAGCCGCACGCGAGGGGTTCGCCGCCTGCTTTGTCATTCCCGCGCAAGCGGGAATCCAGGAGCCGCCGCATGACGGCCCCAAGTCTGGATTCCCGCTTTCGCGGTAATGACAACAGGCGCTACAACGCCGTTTAGCCGGGAGGCCCCTATGACCAAGGTCGACAAGCCCAATTCCTATCGCAACGGACCCGACGAGCGCGGCCATTTCGGCATTTTTGGCGGCCGCTTCGTGGCGGAAACCCTGATGCCGCTGGTCCTGTCGCTGGAGCAGGCGTACAAGGCGGCCAAGGCCGACCCGAGCTTTCAGGGCGAACTCGATCACTTCCTCGAACACTATGTCGGCCGGCCGAGCCCGCTCTATTTCGCCGAGCGGATGACCGAGCATCTCGGCGGCGCGAAAATCTTTTTCAAGCGCGACGAGCTCAATCACACCGGCGCGCACAAGATCAACAACGTCATGGGCCAGATCCTGCTCGCGCGGCGGATGGGCAAGACGCGCATCATCGCCGAGACTGGCGCCGGCCAGCACGGCGTCGCCACCGCGACCGCCTGCGCGCGCTTCGGCCTGCCCTGCGTCGTCTACATGGGCGCGGTCGACGTCGAGCGGCAGAAGCCGAACGTGTTCCGCATGAAGATGCTGGGCGCCGAGGTCCGCCCCGTGCAATCGGGCGCGCGGACGCTGAAGGACGCGATGAACGAGGCCTTGCGTGACTGGGTCACCAACGTCGGCGACACCTTCTATTGCATCGGCACGGCGGCCGGTCCGCATCCCTATCCCGCCATGGTGCGCGATTTTCAGTGCGTGATCGGCAACGAGACCCGCGTTCAGATGCAGAAGAGGGAGGGCCGTCTGCCCGACAGCCTGGTCGCTTGCATCGGCGGCGGATCGAACGCGATCGGACTGTTCCATCCGTTCCTCGACGACGCGAGCGTCCAGATTTTTGGCGTCGAGGCGGCGGGCCACGGCCTCGACGTGCCCGACGGCCATGCGGCCTCACTCTCGGGCGGGCGCCCCGGCGTGCTGCACGGCAACCGCACTTATCTCTTGATGAACGACGACGGCCAGATCAACGAGGGCCATTCGATCTCCGCCGGCCTCGACTATCCCGGCATCGGCCCCGAACATTCCTGGCTGAAGGAGAGCGGCCGCGTGACCTATCTCTCCGCGACCGACAAGGAGGCGCTCGAGGCTTTCCAGCTCTGCTCGAAGCTCGAGGGCATCATCCCCGCGCTGGAGCCCGCCCACGCGCTCGCCAAGGTGATCGAACTCGCGCCCAGATTGCCGAGGGATCATTTGATGGTGATGAATCTCTGCGGGCGCGGCGACAAGGATATCTTCTCGGTCGCGGAGCATCTCGGCGGGATGTGAAGCCCGCGCGTGACCTACGACGACTTCAATCGCTTCTGCGCCGCCCTGCCCGCGACCAGCCATGTCGTGCAATGGGGCGGATCGCATGTGTGGAAGGTCGGCGGTAAGATGTTCGCGGTCGGCGGATGGGACGAAGCCGTCCCCGCCTTCACCTTCAAGGTCAGTCCGCTCTCGTTCGAGATTTTGAAAGCGCTCCCCGGCCTGCGGCCCGCGCCCTATCTCGCATCGCGCGGCATGAGCTGGATTCAGCATTATGCCGAATCGGGCCTCGGCGACGGCGCGTTGTGCGACTATCTCGCAGAATCGCATCGGCTCGTCGCGCTCGGCCTGAGCGACAAGAGGCGGCGCGAACTGGGGCTCGAGTGAAGCCGCGCTTCACGCTTCTTCAATGGCGCGGCTACGCTCGAACGAAATCTGGAACGCGCGCGCCAGCGCCTCGCCGAGGCCGAGCCCGTGAGTCGTCTTAAGATAATTCTGAAAGTCATAGATCGTCACGCCGGGGCAAACTTCGAATTCGAAGAACGTCGGCATGCCCTTCTCGTCGATCCTGAAGTCCAGCGAGAAATAGTCGCGCAAGCCGGCCAGGCGCGCGAACCGCTCCGACATCGCCAGAATTTCCGCGACGGCCCTCAGCGAGCGCGGATCGGCCGCCCGGCGGAGATCGGCCATCTTGGGAACGAACGCGGCCTCGCGGGCGGCGCCAAAGCCGCCGCGCGTCCCCGAAACGTCGCGAGCGCCAGAGAGCGTTTCGTTGTCCTTCATGGTCATGAAGGCGCCGCCAGTCTCGCTGGCGGGGTCCTTGACCAGCCGCTCGACGCCGAACTGATCGACGAGACCGCCGCCGGCGTTCATGAAACTGACGCGGACGTCGTCGCCCGAAACGAACGGTTGAATCAGCGCGCGATCGCGGTAGCGCTCCCAAAGGCGTGCGGCGCGATCCGTCGCCTCGGCGAGCGTCGCGCACCGGCTGTCGGCGAAAATCCCGATCTTCGCGCCCAGCGTGTTCGGCTTGACGAAAAGGGCGTCGGCGCGATCGGGCCAGTTCCCCAGTGCGGCGATTTCGACGCCCGCTTCCAGCAACTTCGTCGGGGCGATGGCGAGGCCGGCGGCGGAGGCCAGAGCGAGACTGGCGAACTTGTCCTGACAGAGGTGCTGCGCGGTCGCAGGCGACCCGAAACGCGCTATGCCCGTCAGGCGCGAAAGGGCAGACACGGCGGAGCCTCGATAAAAGCGCACCCCGTCGGTGATCGACCAGACAAGCGTGTGCTCGCGTCGCGCGCGAGCGTAGGGCCATTGCGCGAGCAAGTCCTCGATCTCGACGAATTCGACCTCGATCCCCGCCCGACGCGCGGCTCCCGAGATTTCGTCGAAGAAGTCCGGCAGATCAGTCGCCTGCCCGAGATAGACCGCGATTTCGGCGGCGACCTCGGCTGGATAACCAAAAGAGATCAACCGCCGCCGCGCCGAGTCTTCAGCCTCGTAGACGATCACGACATTTGACAGCTTCATCGAACGAGACGCGAATGCGCGGTGCGGGCGCTGCTGTAGGCGCGGTCGCTGACCGCGCTCGTCTTGGCCGCCGCGATCCCGGTGAACCAAGGCGCTTCGCGCCGGACGCGGTCGGCGCCCGCGTCTACAATATCGCGGTCGCTGACCGCGCTAGTCTTGGCCGCCGCGATCCCGGTGAACCAAGGCGCTTCGCGCCGGACGCGGTCGGCGCCCGCGTCTACAATATCGCGG